>NZ_JBHYVB010000129.1:13007-25880 GCF_042750115.1 Streptomyces sp. NPDC059455 | reverse complement strand
TGCCGGCCGCGCGCGGGGGGCCCCGGGGGGGGGGGGTTGGATGGCCCCACCCCCGCTCGACTCGGGGTCGCCCGCCGCGAGGGCGGCGGCGCTGGGCCAGTACCGGGTGCGCTGGAAGGCGTAGGTGGGCAGCTCGGCCGGGTCCACGGGGGCGGCGCCCGCACCGGCGAACACGGCCGCCCAGTCCGGCGTCACACCACGGACATGCGCCCGTGCGACGGCCGAGAGCAGCGCCTCGGCTTCGGGGCGGTCCTTGCGCAGGGCGGCGGCGAAGGCAGGCTCCTCGCCGGCTGTCACGCACTCCTGCGCCATGGCGGAGAGGACGCCATCGGGGCCGAGTTCGAGGTAGGTGGTGACGCCCTGGGCCTCGAGGGTCCGGATGCCATCGAGGAAACGGACGGCCTCGCGGACGTGGCGCACCCAGAAGTCGGGGCTGGTGATCTCCTCGGCGGAGACGACGTTTCCGGTGAGGTTGGAAACGACGGGGATACGCGGGGCCGCGTAGGTCAGCCCCTCGGCGACCTCGCGGAACGCGTTCAACATGCCGTCCATACGCGGCGAGTGGAACGCGTGGCTCACGGTGAGCCGCTTGGTCTTACGGCCCTGCGCCTCGAAGCCCGCCGCGATCTCCAGAGCCGTGTCCTCATCACCCGCGATGACGACGGAGGTCGGGCCGTTGAGCGCGGCGATGGACACGCGCTCGGTCAGCAGCGGCGCCACCTCGTCCTCAGACGCCTGGATGGCGATCATCGCGCCACCGGCCGGAAGCTCCTGCATCAACCGCCCACGGGCCGCCACCAACCGCGCCGCATCCGCCAGCGAGAGCACACCCGCCACATGCGCGGCGGCCAACTCACCAATCGAATGCCCGGAGAGGAAATCGGGCCGCAGCCCCCACGCCTCCGAGACCAGCCGGAACAGCGCCACCTCAACCGCGAACAACGCGGGCTGAGTGAACCCCGTCCGATCCAGTACCGCCGCATCATCCCCGAACAGCACATCCCGCAACGGCCGCTCAAGGTACAGATCCAGATGCGCACACACCTCATCCAACGCATCCGCGAACACCGGATAGGCGTCATACAGCTCACGCCCCATCCCCAGCCGCTGACTCCCCTGCCCCGTGAACAGGAACGCCAACTTGCCCTCAGCGACCGTCCCCTCGACCACACCCGGGACGGCCTCACCCCGGGCCAGCGCGTCGAGTGTCCGCAGCAGCTCGTCCCGGTCGCCGACGGTCAGCACCGCACGCCGCTCCAGGGCGGCGCGGCCGACGGCCAGGGCGTGGGCGACGTCGAGCGGCGCCCACTCGGGCCGCGACGCGATGTGGGTGCGCAGCCGCGCGGCCTGCTCCCGCAGCGCTTCGGCGTTCTTGGCCGACAGGGCGAACGGCAGCAGGCCGCCGAGGCCATTCCCCTCGGGTGCCTCGGCCGGTGCGTCGACCTCCGGGGCCTGCTCGATGATGGTGTGCGCGTTGGTGCCACTGATGCCGAACGAGGAGATACCGGCGCGGCGCGGACGACCGGTCTCCGGCCACTCCACCTGCTCGCTCAGCAGCGCAACCGCACCCGCCGACCAGTCCACATGCGGCGACGGCGCGTCCACGTGCAACGTCTGCGGCAACACACCGTGCCGCATCGCCAGCACCATCTTGATGATGCCCGCGACACCGGCCGCCGCCTGCGTATGACCGATGTTGGACTTGATGGACCCCAGCCACAACGGCCGCTCCGGGGCGCGCTCCTGTCCATACGTAGCCAGCAGCGCCTGCGCCTCGATCGGGTCACCCAGCGTCGTCCCCGTGCCATGCGCCTCGACGACATCGACATCGCCGGTCGTCAACCCGGCGCTGGTCAGCGCCTGCCGGATGACGCGCTGCTGGGACGGCCCGTTCGGCGCCGTGAGGCCGTTCGACGCACCGTCCTGGTTGATCGCCGAGCCCCGGACCACTGCCAGCACCGGGTGGCCGTTGCGCCGCGCGTCCGACAGCCGCTCGACCAGCAGCATGCCCGCGCCCTCGCCCCAGCCCGTGCCATCCGCACCGGCCGCGAACGCCTTGATCCGGCCATCGGCGGCCAGTCCGCGCTGACGGCTGAAGTCGATGAAGTTCTCGGGAGTGGACATCACCGTGACGCCGCCCGCGAGCGCCATCGTGCACTCGCCCTGCCGCAGCGCCTGCACCGCCAGATGCAGCGCCACCAGCGAGGACGAGCAGGCCGTGTCGACCGTGACGGCCGGGCCCTCGAGGCCGAAGGTGTACGCCACCCGCCCGGACACCACGCTCGCCGCGTTGCCCGTGCCCAGATGGCCCTCCAGGCCCTCGGGCGCCTGCATCAGCAGCGACAGATAGTCCTGGCCGTTGGTCCCGGCGAAGACACCGATCTGCTGACCGCGCAGCGCCCCCGGGTCGATCCCGGCCCGCTCGAACGCCTCCCAGGAGGTCTCCAGCAGCAACCGCTGCTGCGGATCCATGGCGAGGGCCTCACGCGGCGAGATCCCGAAGAACGAGGCGTCGAAGTCCCCGGCGTCGTAGAGGAAACCGCCCTCACGCGTGTACGACGTCCCCTGACGATCCGGATCCGGGTCATACAGCCCTCCCAGATCCCAACCACGGTCCGACGGAAACTCCGCGATGGCATCCCCACCGGCCGTCAGCAGCTGCCACAGCTCTTCCGGTGACCGCACCCCACCCGGGAAACGACAGCTCATCGCCACGATCGCGATCGGATCGTCGGCCACCGCAACCGTAGGCGCCACCACGTCACCCGCCGCCGCACCATCCGCCCCCAGCAGTTCAGCACGCAGATGGTCCGCGAGGGCGGTGGCGTTCGGGTAGTCGTAGATGAGCGTGGCCGGCAGCCGCAGGCCAGTCGCCGCGTTGAGCCGGTTGCGGAGTTCGACGGCGGTGAGCGAGTCGAAGCCCAGCTCCTTGAAGGCGCGCCCGGCCTCCACCGCCTCGGCCCCACCGTGCCCCAGCACCGACGCGACCTGCGTACGCACCAGCTCCAGCAGCGTCTGTGCGCGCTCGTTCTCCGTCAGCCCGGACAGCCGCTCCGCGAGAGTGCCGGTCCCGGCGGTGGCGGCCGGGCGCGGCGCGCCCTCGGCAGCGGGCGCCGGACGCGCGGCCCGCACCTCGCCGAACAGCGCGCTCGGCCGTACGGCGGTGAACTCGGCGAGGAACCGGTCCCAGTCGAGGTCCGCGACCGTCACGGCGGTGTCATCGAGGTCCAGCGCCTGCCGCAGCGCGGTGAGCGCGGACTCGGGCGCCATCGGCGGCACTCCGTCGCGGCGCATCCGGCGCTCCAGCGCCTCGTCGGCGGCCATGCCACCCTCGGCCCACGGACCCCAGGCGATCGAGGTGGCGGGCAAGCCCTGGGCGCGGCGCAGCTCGGCCAGCGCGTCCAAGTAGGCGTTGGCCGCCGCGTAGTTGCCCTGCCCGGCCGCGCCCACCGACCCGGCGAGCGAGGAGAACAGAACGAACGCCGAAAGGTCCAGGTCGCGGGTCAGCTCATGGAGGTTCTGCGCGGAGGTGGCCTTGGCGCGCACCACCCGCTCCAGGCGCTCGGCGTCCAGCGTGTCCACCAGGCCGTCGTCCAGCACACCGGCCGCGTGGACGACGGCGGTCAGCGGGAGTTCGGCCGGTATGGACGCCAGCAGCTCGGCGAGCGCGTCCCGGTCCGCCACATCGCACGCGGCGGCCGTCACCCGAGCACCCGAGGCGGCCAGCTCATCGCGCAGCTCCGCCGCGCCCGGGGCATCGAGCCCCCGGCGGCTGGTGAGCACGACATGCTCGGCACCGTTCTCCACCAGCCAACGCGCCACATGCGCACCCAGCGCACCCGTACCGCCCGTCACCAACACCGAACCGGACGCCCGCCAGCCCTCGTCGCCCGACGTCCGGGTCCGGGTCCGGGTCCGGGTCCGGGTCCGGGAAGCCTCCGTCAGTCGGCGGCCGAAGATACCCGAGGCCCGCACCGCGACCTGGTCCTCACCCGAACCACCGGCCCCGGCCAGCACACCCGCCAACCGACCCAGCGCACGCTCATCCACCGACTCCGGCAGATCGACCAGACCACCCCACCGCTCCGGCAGCTCCAACGCCGCCACCCGACCAAACCCCCACACCAACGCCTGAGCCGGCGCCACCACACCATCGGAACGCCCCACCGACACCGCACCCCGCGTCGCCACCCACACCCGCGCACCCACACCCACATCACCCAACGCCTGCACCAACGCAGCCGTACGCAACAGGCCGGACGCGGACTCGACCGCCAGCAGGGAGAACACCCCCGCCACCGAACCACCCACGACCGCCGTACGCAGCTCCTCCGCCAGCCCGGCACGGTCCACCGCGTCCGACTCGACCACGCGCACATCCACACCACGCCCGGCCAACATCCGCACCACACCCGTGGCCCACACACCCTCGGCCTCACCGCCGGGCACCACAACCACCCAGCAACCACCCAACACCCCGCTGGCCAACCGCTCCGACACCGGCTTCCACAACACCCGGTAACGCCAGCCATCCACCGCCGAACGCACCGACTCCTGCCGCCGCCACGACGACAGCGCGGGCAACACCTCACCCAGCGAAACCCCCGGATCCACCGCGAGCTCCGCCGCCAACGCGGCCACATCCCCCCGCTCCACCACATCCCAGAACCGCCCGTCGACGGCACCGCCCGGCGCGACCTCCGACGCCGCCGGGGCCTCCTCCCACCAGTACCGGGTGCGCTGGAAGGCGTACGTCGGCAGCTCGACCCGCCGGGCCCCGGTGCCCTCGAAGCAGCCGCCCCAGTCCGGGGACTGGCCCCGGACGTGCAGCAGGGCGAGCGCGGCGGTCACCGACTCGGCCTCGGCACGGCCCTTCCGCAGCGCGGCGGCGAACGCGGCGTCCTCGCCGGCCACACACTCCTGCGCCATCGCGGAGAGAACGCCATCAGGGCCGAGCTCGACGAAGGTCGTCGCACCCTCCGCTTCCAGCGTCCGCACACCGTCGAGGAAACGGACCGCCTCGCGGACGTGGCGCACCCAGAAGTCCGGGGTGGTGATCTCCTCGGCGGACACCACGCCACCGGTGAGGTTGGAGACGATGGGGATACGCGGGGCCTCGTACGACAGCCCCTCGGCCACCTCGCGGAACGCGTCCAGCATGCCGTCCATACGCGGCGAATGGAACGCATGGCTCACGGTGAGCCGCTTGGTCTTACGACCCTGCGCCTCGAAACCAGACGCGATCTCCAGAGCCGCGTCCTCATCACCGGCGATGACCACCGACGACGGGCCATTGAGCGCGGCAATCGACACCCGCTCGTTGAGCAGCGGCGCCACCTCGTCCTCCGACGCCTGCACCGCGATCATCGCGCCACCGGCCGGAAGCTCCTGCATCAACCGCCCACGCGCCGCCACCAACTTCGCGGCGTCGGCCAAAGACAACACACCCGCCACATGCGCGGCAGCCAACTCACCAATCGAATGCCCGGAGAGGAAGTCAGGCCGCAGCCCCCACGCCTCCGAAACCAGCCGGAACAGCGCCACCTCAACCGCGAACAACGCGGGCTGAGTGAACCCCGTCCGATCCAGTACCGCCGCATCATCCCCGAACAACACATCCCGCAACGGCCGCTCAAGGTACAGATCCAGATGCGCACACACCTCATCCAACGCATCCGCGAACACCGGATAGGCGTCATACAGCTCACGCCCCATCCCCAGCCGCTGACTCCCCTGCCCCGTGAACAGGAACGCCAACTTGCCCTCAGCGACCGTCCCCTCGACCACACCCGGGACGGCCTCACCCCGGGCCAGCGCGTCCAGGCCCGCCAGGAACGTCTCGCGGTCCGTGGTAACGAGCGCCGCGCGCCGCTCCAGCGCGGCGCGGCTGGTGGCGAGCGAGAAGGCGAGGTCTGTCGCGCTCAGTTCGGGGTGGGTGCGGAGGTGGGTGGCCAACTGTGCGGCCTGGGCGTGCAGCGCCTGCCCGTCCTTCGCCGACAGCAGCCACGGCAGCACGGTCAGCTCACGCGGCGCGCGCTGCTCGCCCGGTGCGCCCGGAGCAGCCGGGGCGGCCGAAAGGGTCGGAACGGCCGGGGCCTGCTCGATGATGGTGTGCGCATTGGTGCCGCTGAGCCCGAAGGACGACACGCCCGCGCGGCGCGGACGGCCCGTCTCCGGCCACTCCACCCGCTCCGTCAGCAGCGAAACGGCCCCCGCCGACCAGTCCACGTGCGGTGACGGCGCGTCCACGTGCAGCGTCTGCGGCAACACACCGTGCCGCATCGCCAGCACCATCTTGATGATGCCCGCGACACCGGCCGCCGCCTGCGTATGACCGATGTTGGACTTGATGGACCCCAGCCACAACGGCCGGTCGGCCTCCCGCTCCTGCCCATACGTGGCCAACAGCGCCTGCGCCTCGATCGGGTCACCCAGCGTCGTCCCCGTACCGTGCGCCTCAACCGCGTCCACATCCCCGGCCGACAGCCCCGCTCCGGCCAGCGCCTGCCGGATCACCCGCTGCTGCGAGGGGCCATTCGGCGCCGTCAGGCCATTGCTCGCACCGTCCTGGTTGATCGCGCTGCCCCGCACGATGGCCAGCACCGGGTGGCCGTTCTGCTCCGCGTCCGACAGCCGCTCGACCAGCAGCATGCCCGCGCCCTCGCCCCAGCCCGTGCCATCCGCACCGGCCGCGAACGCCTTGATCCGGCCGTCCTCCGCGAGCCCGCGCTGACGGCTGAAGTCGACGAACGCCTCCGGCGTGGACATCACCGTGACGCCGCCCGCGAGCGCCATCGTGCACTCACCCGCGCGCAGCGCCTGAACGGCCATGTGCAGGGCCACCAGCGACGAGGAACACGCCGTATCCACCGTGACCGCCGGGCCCTCGAGCCCGAAGGTGTAGGCGACCCGCCCGGACACCACGCTCGCCGCGTTGCCCGTGCCCAGATGGCCCTCCAGGCCCTCGGGCGGGGTGGAAACGAGCCCGGCGTAGTCCTGGCCGTTGGTGCCCGCGAAGACACCGGTACGGCTGCCGCGCAGCGCGCCCGGGTCGATACCCGCGCGCTCGAATGCCTCCCAGGAGGTCTCCAGCAGCAACCGCTGCTGCGGATCCATGGCGAGGGCCTCACGCGGCGAGATCCCGAAGAACGAGGCGTCGAAGTCCCCGGCGTCGTAGAGGAAACCGCCCTCACGCGTGTACGACGTCCCCTGACGATCCGGATCCGGGTCATACAGCCCCCCCAGATCCCAGCCACGGTCCGACGGAAACTCCGCAATCGCGTCCCCGCCCGCCGTCAGCAGCGCCCAAAGCTCCTCCGGCGACCGCACCCCACCCGGGAAACGACAGCTCATCGCCACGATCGCGATCGGATCATCGGCCACCGCGACCGCCGGAGCCACCACGCCACCACTCACCGCAGCATCCGCACCCACCAGCTCTGTCCGCAGATGGTCGGCGAGGGCGGTGGCGTTCGGGTAGTCGTAGATGAGCGTGGCGGCCAGGCGCAGGCCGGTCGCCGCGTTCAGCCGGTTGCGGAGTTCGATCGCGGCCAGCGAGTCGAAGCCCAGCTCCTTGAAGGCGCGCCCGGCCCCCACCGCCTCGGCCCCACCGTGCCCCAGCACCGACGCGACCTGCGCCCGTACCAACTCCAGGAGCACACGGTCCTGTTCGGCCTTGGGCAGGCCGCTCATGCGCTCGCCGAGCGGGGAGGCGGAGTCGGCGTCGGTGACGACCTTGACGGTGTCGCCGCCGGTCGCGGCGCCCGGCCCGGCCTCCGCCGCCAGCGCGGCGATCAGCGGGCTGGGCCGTACGGCGGTGAGGGTGCGGGTGAAGTTCTCCCAGTCGATGTCCGCGACCGTCACGGCGGTGTCATCGAGGTCCAGCGCCTGCCGCAGCGCGGCGACGGCCGACTCGGGCGCCATCGGCGGCATGCCCTCGCGGCGCATCCGCCGCTCCATGGCGTCGTCACCGGCCATCCCCGAGTCCGCCCACGGGCCCCAGGCGATCGAGGTGGCGGGCAGCCCTTCGGCGCGCCGCCGCTCGGCCAGCGCGTCCAAGTAGGCGTTGGCCGCCGCGTAGTTGCCCTGTCCGGCAGCGCCCACCGACCCGGTGATCGAGGAGAAGAGAACAAACGCCGAGAGGTCCAGGTCGCGCGTCAGCTCGTCCAGATGCAGCGCGGCGTCGGCCTTCGCCCGGAGCACCGAGGCGAACCGTTCGGGCGTGAGCGAGTCCAGTACGCCGTCGTCCAGCACACCGGCCGCATGCACGACGGCGGTCAGCGGGAGTTCCGCCGGAAGCCCGGCCAGCAGCTCGGCGAGCGCGTCCCGGTCCGCCACATCACACGCGGCAACCGTCGCCCGAGCACCCGAAGCCGCCAGCTCATCGCGCAGCTCCACCGCGCCCGGGGCATCGAGCCCCCGGCGGCTGGTGAGCACGACATGCTCGGCACCGTTCTCCACCAGCCAACGCGCCACATGCGCACCCAGCGCACCCGTACCGCCCGTCACCAACACCGAACCCGAGGCCCGCCAGCCCTCATCGCCCGACGTCCGGCTCGCGACCGCCCGCACGAGCCGACGGCCGAAGACACCCGAGGCCCGCACCGCGACCTGGTCCTCACCCGAGCCACCGGACCCGGCCCCGGCCCCGGCCAGCACACCCGCCAGCCGACCCAGCGCACGCTCATCCACCGACTCCGGCAGATCGACCAGACCGCCCCACCGCTCCGGCAACTCCAACGCCGCCACCCGACCAAACCCCCACACCAACGCCTGAGCCGGGTTCACCACACCATCCGAACGCCCCACCGACACCGCACCCCGCGTCGCCACCCACAACCGCGCACCCACACCCACACCCACACCCACACCCACATCACCCAACGCCTGCACCAACGCAGCCGTACGCAACAGCCCCGACCCGCGCTCGCGCTCGCCCTCGCCCTCGCCCACCGCGAGAAGCGACACCACACCCGTCACCGAGGCGTCGCCCACCGCCGTACGCAGCTCCTCCGCCAGCCCGGCACGGTCCACCGCGTTCGACGCGACCACGCGCACATCCACACCACGCCCGGCCAACATCCGCACCACACCCGTGGCCCACACACCCTCGGCCTCGTCCGCCGGAACGACCACCAACCAGCAACCACCCAACACCCCGCTGGCCAACCGATCCGACACCGGCTGCCACGACACCCGGTAACGCCAGCCATCCACCGCCGAACGCACCGACTCCTGCCGCCGCCACGACGACAGCGCAGGCAACACCTCACCCAGCGAAACCCCCGGATCCACCGCGAGCTCCGCCGCCAACGCGGCCACATCCCCCCGCTCCACCACATCCCAGAACCGGCCGTCCACCGCCGAGCCCGGCCCGGCCCCGGTCGCCGGTCCGGCCGGGGCCGGGGCGTTGAGCCAGTAGGGCTGGCGCTGGAAGGCGTAGGTGGGCAGGTCGATCGTGCGGGCGCCGGTGGTGGCGTACGGGGCGGCCCAGTCGGCCTTCTTGCCCCGGACGTACGCCAGCGCGACAGCAGCCGTCAGGGTCTCGGCCTCGGGCCGCCCGGTGCGCAGCGCGGCGGCGTACGCGGTGCCGTCGGCGTCGGGCAGACAGTCCTGGGCCATGGCGGTGAGCACGGCGTCGGGGCCGAGCTCCAGGAAGGTGGTGGCGCCCTTGTCGGCCAGGGTGTGCACACCGTCGAGGAAGCGGACGGCCTCGCGGACGTGGCGCACCCAGTACTCGGGCGAGCACAGCTCTTCGGCGGTGGCGACGCGCCCGGTGACGGTGGAGACCACGGGGATGCGTGGCGGTGCGTACTCCAGCACCTGGGCGACGCGCCGGAATTCGGCGAGCATGCCGTCCATCAGCGGGGAGTGGAACGCGTGGCTGACGGTGAGCCGCTTGGTCTTGCGGCCCCGCGCCTCAAAACCGGAAGCGATCTCCAGCGCGTCCTCCTCGGCGCCGGAGACGACGACGGAGTGGGGGCCGTTGATCGCGGCGATGCCGATCCGGTCCTCGCGCCCGGCGAGCAGCGGCAGCACCTCGTCCTCCGACGCCTGCACCGCGATCATCGCGCCACCGGCCGGAAGCTCCTGCATCAGCCGGCCACGGGCCGCCACCAGGGCGGCGGCGTCCTCCAGGGACAGCACACCCGCCACATGGGCGGCCGCGAGCTCGCCGATGGAGTGTCCGGCGAGCAGTTCGGGGCGCAGTCCCCAGGACTCGAGGAGGCGGTAGAGCGCGACCTCGATGGCGAACAGGGCGGGCTGGGTGTAGTCGGTGCGGTCGAGGAGGGCGGCCTCGGGGCTGCCCACCTCGGCGAAGAGCACGTCGAGGAGCGGAAGTTCGAGCTGCTCTTCGAGGTACCAGCAGGCGTCGTCGAGGGCTTCGGCGAAGACGGGGTGGGCGGCGTGGAGCTCGCGGCCCATGCCGAGGCGCTGGCTGCCCTGCCCGGTGAACAGCAGGGCGAGCTTTCCGGCGGCGGGGGCGCCGCGCACGACGGACGGCCCGTCGCCGCCGTCGGCGAGGGTGCGCAGGGCGGAGCGGAAGCCGTCGCGGTCACCGGCGAGGAGCACGGCGCGCTGTTCGAAGGTGGCGCGGGTGGTGGCCAGGGAGTGGCCGATGTCGGTGAGAGCGAGGCCGGAGTCGGCCTCCAGCAGCGCGTGCAGCCGCTCGGCCTGGCCCTGGAGGGCGTCGGTGGTCTTCGCGGAGAGGGTCCAGGGCAGCAGGGCGGTGCCCCGCGCGGTGTCCTCACCATCAGGACCGTCCGCACCATCAGGACCGTCCGCACCATCGGGACCGCCCGCACCATCAGGACCGTCCGCTCCGTCGCGGTCCTCGACCGGCGGCTGCTCGATGATGGCGTGCGCGTTGGTGCCGCTCATGCCGAACGACGAGACGCCCGCGCGGCGCGGACGGTCGCTCTCCGGCCAGGGCCGCGCCTCGGTCAGCAGCTCGATGTCACCGGCGGACCAGTCGACATGCGGGGTCGGCTCGTCCACGTGCAGCGTCCGTGGCAGCACCCCGTGGCGCATCGCCATGACCATCTTGATGATGCCGCCGACACCGGCCGCGGACTGGGTGTGGCCGATGTTGGACTTGAGCGAGCCGAGCCACAGCGGCCGGTCCGCCTCGCGGTCCCGGCCGTAGGTGGCGAGCAGCGCCTGGGCCTCGATGGGGTCGCCGAGCGTCGTACCCGTTCCGTGGGCCTCGACCGTGTCCACCTCGCCGGCCGTCAGTCCGGCGTTGGCGAGGGCCTGGCGGATGACGCGCTGCTGGGCGGGGCCGCTGGGGGCGGTGAGGCCGTTGCTGGCGCCGTCCTGGTTGATGGCGGTGCCGCGCACGACGGCGAGGACCCGGTGACCGTATCGACGGGCCTCCGAGAGCCGCTCGACGAGCAGCATGCCGACGCCCTCGCCCCAGGCGGTGCCGTCGGCCGCGGCGGCGAACGGCTTGCAGCGGCCGTCGGGGGCGAGGCCGCGCTGGCGGCTGAAGGCGATGAACGAGCCGGGGTTGGCCATGACCGCGGCGCCACCCGCGAGCGCCATGGTGCACTCGCCCGCACGCAGCGCCTGGACGGCCAGATGGAGCGCCACCAGGGAGGAGGAGCAGGCGGTGTCGACGGTGACGGTGGGGCCTTCGAAGCCGAAGGTGTAGGCGATCCGGCCGGAGGCGACGCTGGCGGCGTTGCCGGTGACCAGATAGCCCTCGAAGCCCTGCTCGGCCTCGTGCAGCCGGGGTCCGTAGTCCTGGGTCTCGGCGCCGACGAACACACCGGTCCGGCCGCCCCGGAGGATCGCGGGGTCGATACCGGCGCGTTCGAAGACCTCCCAGGACGTCTCCAGCAGCAGCCGCTGCTGCGGATCCATCGCGAGCGCCTCGCGCGGGGAGATTCCGAAGAACGCCGGGTCGAACTCGGCGGCGTCGTGCAGGAATCCGCCTTCGCGGGTATAGCTGCTGCCCGCCCGGTCCGGGTCGGGGTCGTAAAGTCCGGCGAGATCCCAGCCCCGGCTCACCGGGAATTCGGAGATGACGTCCTTTCCGTCCGCGACGATTTCCCACAGTTCTTCGGGGGACCCGGCCTCACCGGGGAACCGGCAGCTCATTCCGACGATGGCGATGGGCTCGTCGGCGGCTATCGGGCCCATTTCGGCGTCGGCCCGGGAAGCGTCGGAATCGTCGTCCGCACCGAGCAGTTCGGCCCGCACATGGCGGGCGAGGTCGGCGGGGGTGGGGTGGTCGAAGGCGAGGGTGACCGGCAGCCGCAGTCCGGTGGCGGCGGTCAGCCGGGCATGCAGATCGACCGTGGCGAGGGAGTCGAAGCCCAGGTCGAGGAAGGGACGCTCGGGGTCGAGGAGGTCCGGCGCCTTGTCCTTGAGGGCCTGTTCGACGATCTCGCCGACCCAGGCGGTGAGGGCCTCGGCGCGCTCGGCCTCGGGGAGCGCGGCGAGCCGGTCACGCCACGGGGACGCCCCTTCCGGGCTCGTGCCCCCCTTTTCGGTGTGCTCGGGCGTGAAATCCACGGACTCACTCACCATCGCGCGCCCCATTACCCTCGCAGACATAACACCAAGACCGTACGTCAGCTTTACACAGGGCAGGGCGACCAGAAACCCCTTCAAACCCCCTATGGACCCCTATCATCCCTTTGGGGTCCCGTATCCGAGGGGCACCGGACAATGGCCATCGTTAATTCACCAGAGTGCATGAGAATTCCGGTGGCCACAAGGATCTCGAGCAAATAATGCGCCCAGTATTCGATTTTCGGGGGTGGAGGGGGTTCAGAGGTGGGGGTGGGGGGGCTCGTGGTTTTCCGCCGACACAAGCCGCGGTCCTCGTGCTTCTGTGTGGGGGGGGCGGGCGGGGGGGTGGGGAGC
>NZ_JBHYVB010000129.1:0-12997 GCF_042750115.1 Streptomyces sp. NPDC059455 | reverse complement strand
CGCGACCCCCCCCCCCACCTCTCGGGGGATCGCCAGTTGGTCTCGGGGTGGTCAGCCGCGGTCGGGGGCTCTCTCGATGAACGGGGCCAGCAGCCCCGGTACCGCGGTCTCGGCGAGGGCGATTCCCTGGCCTTCGGTCAGGTCGTGCACGTGGTAGACGCCTTCGCCCGCGGCGGTGGTGGCGCCGAGGGTGATCAGCCCGGCCCGGCGCTGGAAGGGCGTCCGGGAGAGCTTCCAGCCGATGACCCCGTCGCGCTGGAGGGCGACGGTGCGGCGGGCGAACGCCCCGGAGCACATCACCAGGAAGCGGCCGCGCAGCAGGTGGCCGAGGCTGTGGTAGGCGCTGAAGGCGAACGCCACCAGGGCCGGCACCAGCACCACACCGGTGATCACGCCGGTGATGACGAGCCAGGGGCCCAGCCACAGGCCCAGGCCCACCGGGACGGCCGCGATCAGGACCGACCACATGAGGGCGCGGTTGATCCGGCGCCGCAGGGCCGCCTTGGGGTGCGGGAGGAGGCCCTTGCGCTCGATCAGCCCGGGGCCGGTCGGAAGCGCCTGGGCGGCGACCCGCATGGCCTCGTCGCGCGGGGTGGGCGGGGTCAGTCCGCGGCGCCTGCGGTTGTCCTCCTGGTTACCCAGGCCGCTGGCCACGGCGTTGAGCTTGGCGCCCTTGGCCCAGCGCAGCGGGACGGGTTCGACGAGTTCGAGGCCGCGCAGATGGCGCTCCTCGATGCTCACGGACCGGGTGGCCAGCAGTCCGCGGCGGATGCGGAGGATTCCGCCGTCCTCGCGGCGCAGTTCGTAACCGGCCCAGTTCTCGATGTAGGTGGCGGTGGAGCCGAGCATGCCGAGGACGACGATGACGACGGCGGCCAGCAGGATTCCGTACCAGAGCGGAATGGTGCCGAAGCGGTCCTCGAGGTCCTTGACGACACCGAGGTCCAGCGGGTTCACCTGGAGTTCGCTCAGGGTGCGGTAGGTACTGGCGGCGGCGATGAAGACACCGCCCACGCCCCATACGGTCAGCGGGCCGTAGCGCAGCCAGGACCAGTCCAGCCGGCTGAGCAC
The DNA here is from genome assembly GCF_042750115.1 of Streptomyces sp. NPDC059455. NCBI lineage: Bacteria > Bacillati > Actinomycetota > Actinomycetes > Kitasatosporales > Streptomycetaceae > Streptomyces > Streptomyces sp. NPDC059455. The sequence continues at coordinate 11,926 of NZ_JBHYVB010000129.1, read as the reverse complement.
ACCGTCGCTGTCGGCCACCGGCCGGGCCCGGCCCGCGTCGCGCAGGGCGATGATCTGGCGGCGCAGCTCCACGGCCTCGGCCTTGGTGATGCCGTCGAGGGCGAGCCTGCGGGCGGCGGCGTCGCTCTGGTCCCCGCTGTCGATGCGCAGCGTGGTGAGGCCGAAGACGCGGTGGACCGGGTTGGCGGTGAGGTCGACACCGCGGATGCGGCCGATCGGGACCGAGCGCTCGCTGCGGAAGAGCAGTCCGGTGTGGAGCTCGAAGCGGTCCTCGGTGAGCCGGTAGCGGGTGGTGAACAGCCGCATCAGCCCGATGCCGCTGATGACCAGGAAGGTCACGAACAGCGAGCCGAGGGTGATGATGACCTGGAGGTTGGTCTTGCCTCCGGTGACCGCGAGGCTGGCCAGGAACATGGCCACCGGCGCGGCGAGGATGGAGAGGTTGACCAGGAGCAGCCGCCCGTTGAGCCGCCCCCAGTCGCGGCCGGCCGCGTGTAGGTCCGGCCGCACGGTGGTCTCGGAGCTCATGTGGCGTCTCCCGGCGCGGCCTGGGTGTACTTGGCCAGGTGCTCCACCAGGTCCCCGGCGAGCTTGTGGTCGATGCCCTTGATCTTCACCGCGCCCGCGGCGGAGGCGGTGGTCACGGTGACACCGGAGAGCCCGAACATCTGCTGCAGCGGGCCGCGCAGGGTGTCCACCGTCTGGACCCGGGACAGCGGCACGACCCGCCACTGCTGCCAGAGCCAGCCGGAGGCCGCGTAGACCGCCTCGTTGGTGGCCTCCCAGCGGTGGACCCGGTACCGCCAGGCCGGCATGACGGCCATGTAGAGCAGCCCGGGGACCAGCGAGATCAGCGTGGCCCACATGAAGAACTCACGCGTGGGGGGAATGGAGGCCCACAGGATCCCGAAGACGAGTGGCAAGGGCAGGGCGAAGAGTGCGGACTGCAGCGTCCACCAGCCGATCGCACGGCGGTCGACCCGGTGCCGAGGCGGTCGGAGCCTCAGATTGTCATGGCTTTCCACTGCTTCACCCTGCTCTTGCGTCCGACGGGTGCCGGGGCGTGGCCCGGCGGGGGTTGGTGGACTATGAAATCAGGCGGCTCAGACCGACGCACCGGTGACGGTCTGCTGCGGGAGCTGACCGCTTCCGGTGTTCTGGCCCTTCAGCTTGCGCATCTTGGCCAGCAGTACGGCGGTTCGGGTCAGCACCATGGCCAGCGACATGAAGACGAAGGCGTTGGCGTAGGTGTCCTGGCCGCTGATCTTGTAGTCGATGGAGAACTTGATCAGGTCCATGGTGAACCAGTGCTCGGCGCCGTAGGCGAAGAGGATGCGTCCGCCGGAGAGGACGATCCACACCAGGGCGTAGCCGATGCCACCGATGGTGTAGAGCTCACCGGACGTGGCGTCCTTGTAGGCGGGCAGCAGCACTCCGGCGATCAGACCGCAGATGACTCCGGTGCCGACGCCCACGAGCTGCAGGGAAATGTCGTTGCCCTTGGTCGGGAAGGACTCGACGAAGATCGCGATGACCACGGCCACGGCGATGACCGAGCGCACCATCCGCATCGTGGTGATGCGGCGGCGGCCGATGTCGGTCGCCAGGATGATGATCAGGATCGTGCCACTGGCGATCAGTGCGGACAGGAACTGGCTCATCTGTGGCATATGCGACGTTCTCCAAGCCAAAGCGGGGATGTGCGTTCGGTGTGACGGTTCTCCGCCTCACCTGCCTCAACGCTAGAAGCGGGCGCGCCACCGCGAGACGACTGAACGGTGGGTTCTGGCTGTCAACCGTCCGGTGGACACGGTGGACACGCGTGGTAGTACTGAGCCGTGCGCAATCACTCTCCGGGGGACGGCTCGCAGACCGGGGCGTACTACGGTCCCGAGTCCGGCACCCGCTGGTTCGGCCTGTGGGACGGCTTCTTCGCCGTCTCCTATCTCGTTACGGCGGTCCTGCTCTTCCTCTCCGGCGGCTCGCAGGTCAACCACTCCATCCCGATCGCCGCGCTGACCCTCACCGTGCCCTGGTACGCGGCGGTCGGCCGGACGCTGATGATCGAGGACACCTACGGCCCGCGGAACCTGGTCTTCGCGGCGGGCCTGGTGGCGCTGTTCTGTCTCACCACGGCGTTCAACCTCGTCGGCGCGTTCGCGCTGTTCGCGGTCATCCCGATGCTGATCATGAGCCTGCCGATGGCCTCGGCGGTGGTGCTGGCCACGGCGGCCAATCTCTGCCCCGTGCTCGTGGTGGCGTTCACCGGTGAGGACCTGGGGCTGAGCGTCCTGGGCGTACTGCCCATCTCACTGCTGAGCATCGCGCTGTCGGTGCTGCTGGGGATGTGGATCAAGCGGGTGGTGGGGCAGAGCAAGGGGCGCGGGCAGCTCATCGAGGAGCTGCAGCAAAGCCGGGAGCGGGTGGCCCGGCTCTCCCACGAGGCCGGTATCTCGGCCGAGCGCGAGCGGCTGGCCCGGGAGATCCACGACACTCTGGCGCAGGGCCTGACCAGCATCATCAGCCTGGTGCAGGCGGCCGAGTCGGAGGTGCGCGAGGCCCCGGACCAGGCGGTGAACCATCTGTCGCTGGCCGGGCGGGTGGCCAAGGAGTCGCTCGCCGAGGCCCGTGGCTTCGTGGCCGCCCTCACCCCGCCCGCGCTGCGCGGCGGTTCGCTGTCCCAGGCGGTGCGGCGGCAGGCGGAGGGGCTGATCGCCGAGACCGGCCTGGAGGTGCGGTGTTCGGTGATGGGCGAGGAGAAGTCGCTGCCGATGGCGGTGAGCGTGGTGCTGCTGCGTACGGTGCAGGAGGCCATCGCCAATGTGCGCAAGCACGCCAATCAGGCCCGTACGGTCGATGTGATCGTGGTCTTCGACGAGGGCGGGGTCCGGCTGCTGGTCCGCGACGACGGCGAGGGGTTCACCCCGGACGGCACCCAGGAAGGCTACGGGCTGCGCGGCATGCAGGCCCGGGTCGAGGAGATCGACGGGGTGGCGACCGTCACCAGCGGCCCCGGACGGGGCACCACCGTGGAGGTGAGCGTGCCGATGACGGCGCCGGCCGAGGAGGAGTCGCGTGGCTGAGGGTACGCCGGGCGGCTCGAACAGCCCGATCAGGGTCCTGCTGGCCGACGACCATCCCGTGGTGCGGGAGGGGCTGAGCGCCATGCTGGACTCCGCCGAGGGGATCACGGTGGTCGGGCAGGCCGGTTCCGGCGAGGAGGCCGTGGTCCAGGCGGTCGCGCTGCGGCCGGACATCACCCTGCTGGATCTGCGCATGGGCGGGATGGACGGGGTCGAGGCCACCGGGCAGATCCTGCGCCAGGTGCCGAGCTGCAAGGTGGTCATCGTGACCACGTACGAGGACGACTCCGACATCCTGCGCGCGGTGGAGGCGGGCGCCGCGGGCTATCTGCTGAAGGGCAGTTCACGCCAGGAGCTGATCGACGCGGTGCAGACCGCGGCGCGTGGCGAGACCGTGCTCACCCCGTCCCTCGCGGGCAAGCTCTTCCGCACCCGGGCACCCGAGCCGTCCCCGCTCTCCGGCCGTGAGCGCGAGGTGCTGCGGCTGGTCGGCCGGGGACTGACCAACGCCGAGATCGGCGCCGAGCTGTTCGTCAGCGAGGCCACGGTCAAGACGCATCTGCTGCGCTCATTCAAGAAGCTCGGTGTGTCCGACCGCACGGCCGCCGTGATGAAGGCCATGGAGCACGGCCTGTTGAACTGAGGGCTCTCACACCGTTCCGGTGAGGCTGCTGTCGGAGAGCTTCGCGGGGAGGTCGCGGCGGCGCTTGACGTTGAGCTTGCGGTAGATGCGGGTCAGGTGCTGCTCCACCGTGCTGACGGTGACGAACAGCTTGGAGGCGATCTCCCGGTTGGTGTTGCCGTGCGCGGCCAGCACCGCGATCCGCACCTCCGCCTCGGTCAGCGCCTCCACCTCGCGCTGCGCCTCGGTCCCCTGGCCCGGCTGGGCGGCGGCCGCCGCGGCGAGCTCGCCGGGGTCCGCGTGGCGGGGCATCAGCTCACGGCAGAGCGGATCGGCGCCGCAGGTCTTGGCCACGTGCCAGGCCTTGCGGACGAGCACCCGGCCCCGGTTGAAGTCGCCCAGCGAACGGTAGGCGCGGCCGAGTTCACCGAGGGCGACGGCCAGCTGGATGCGGTCGTCGCCGCTCTCCAGGATCTCGACGGCCTCCTTGAGCCGGGGCACCCGGCGCTTGAGCTCATCGGTGCGGGCGAGCACGACCAGCAGGGCGCCGCGCAGCCGGGCGTCCTCCGAGCCCAGCCGCAGCTGCTCCTCGGCCAGCGCGCGGGCGCGCCCCGGGTCGCCGAGGGCCAGCCAGGTCTCGGCGGCGTCCAGCCTCCAGGGGGTCAGCAGGGGGATGTCCACCCGCCAGGTGCCCATCAGCTCACCGGCGGCCGTGAAGTCGCCGAGCGCGGCGTGGTAGCGGCCGGTGGCCAGGTGGCAGCGGCCTCTGGCGCGCAGGTAGAACAGCCCGGGGAGGGTCTGGAAGAGCTCCTCGGGCAGGGGCTGTTCGAGCAGCGCCATGGCCTCGTCGTAGTGGCCCATCCCGGTCTCGGCCTGGATCAGGGTGGACAGCAGCAGTCCCAGTCCCACACCCCAGCCCTGGACGGAGATCCGCGACATCGCGGTGCGCGCCTGGTGCGCGGCCACCTGCAGATCGCCCTGGCGCAGCGCGATTTCGGCCCGTACGGCGGACAGCAGCGCCTGCCAGGTGGGGACGCGGCGGGAGGAGCATTCGCCCTGCAGCCGCTCGCACCAGGAGAGCGCGAGGTCGAGCCGGCCGGCCAGGACGAGTGCCATCAGCGCGACGACCAGCGGCTGGAGGGTGCTGTCGCTCAGGTGGTAGCGCTGCAGCACCCGCTCGGCCTCGATGACGGCACGGTCGGCCTGGCCCTCGGTGAGCACGGCGGACATGGTGGCGGCGGCGTGGGCGTGGGCCAGGTCGGCCATGTCGCGCGGGGCTCCGGCGGTGGCGCCGGTGGTGCCGGTCCCGACGGTGGGGAGGCGGTCGCGCAGCGGCGGGCTGAGCATGGTCAGCCACTGGGCGGAGGCGGAGACGGCGGCGGTCATCGCGAGGTCGTCGCCGGTGGCGGCCGAGCGGGCCAGCGCGGAGACGGCGCCGGCCGCCGCGTCCAGCCGTCCCGACCAGGCGAGGTACGAGATGATCGGGGCGACGTCGCGCGGGGCGAGCCGGCCCCGCTCGGCGTCCTCGGTGAGCTCCGGCAGATGGCTCTCGGCCGCGGCCGGGCCGATCCGCCAGGCGATGCTGACCAGCCGGGCCTTGAGCGCGGTGCGCTCGGGGCCGGGCGCGCAGGCGTGGTGGGCGCATTCGAGGCAGCGGAGCGCGAACTCCAACTCCTCCTCGACCAGGGCGAATTCGGCGGCCTCACGCAGAACGGGGACGGCCCAGCGTTCGGCGTCCTGCCGGGCGGAGACCAGTTGGCGGGCCACGTCGAGCGCGGAGGCGCCGTCGGCGTGCAGCAGCCGGGCGGCACGGGCGTGCAGTGCGCCGCGGGCGGTGGCGGGGGTCGCGTCGAGCACCGCGGTACGGGCCACCTCGTCGCGGAAGGCGTTGTGCTCCAGGATGGCGCACTGGTGCAGGTCCTGGACGCCCTGCTGGACCGTGTTGGCGCTCAGGTCCAGCAGCTGGCCGAGCAGCCGCGGGGAGCGGGCGTCGCCGAGGACGGCGACCCCGCGGGCGATCTCCAGCACCTCGGGGTCGCCGCGGTGCAGACAGCCGAGGACGGCGTGGGCGAACGCCTCGCCGGGCGCCGGGCGCTGCTGGGCCTCGCCGTGCTCGCCGACGGTCCGCCAGTCCTCCAGCAGGGCGCGCAGCAGCAGCGGGTTGCCGCCGGAGACGCGGTGGCATTCGGGGGCGAGGCGGGCGGCGACGGTGGCGGACAGGGTGCCGGACAGCGCCTCGGCGACGCCCGACTCGGTGAGCATGTGCAGTCGCATGCGTACACAGTTGGGCTGGCGGAGCAGTTCGGCGTGGAAGGTGAACTGTTCCTGACGAAGCCGGGGGGATTCGGTGAGGACGATGAGAACCTTCGCCTGACGCACCCGCCGGGCCAGATGGAGCAGGAATTGCAGGGACTGGTCGTCGCCGCAGTGCACATCGTCGACAAGGACGACAAGTGTGCGATCCTCGACCATTCGCAGCAGCGCCGAGGAAATCTGGGACATCACGTGCATGCGTCCCGCGGCGGTGCTTTCCAGTGCGTTTCCGTCAAGCAGCGCGATCACTTCGGATCGCACATCGGCGGGCATCGCACCGTTATCGAAAATCTTTCGGACAATTCCGAAGGGAAGGTCCCGCTCGGCCCGCGAACCGGTCGCTTCCAGGAGCAACGCACCGCTTTCGATGGCCTGTTCGGCAAAGGTGTTCAGCAGTGTGGTCTTGCCACTGGCCACCGCACCGCTGACAAGAGCCAGCCGACCCCGGCCCTGCGTCGCGCCGCGCAGCATTTCACGCAGCGCGGAGAGGTGGTTCTCCCATTCGAAAAGGTTCGCAGGCAAAGAATTCATCCCCCGATGAAGCCACCTGATGCCCCCAGCGGACCGCCGGGGGCATCGAGCGTGACGAGTGGTTTTCCAGTGCGTCGGACAGGTTCCTGAGGCGGTCGGCTCAGGGTCTCGACCCCGAAAGCGCCTTCGCGACGAGACTCATAATCGGTCCTTGATGCCCGGCCAAGAAGAAGTGGCCACCCGGGAACACCCGGATGTCGAACGCTCCGGTGGTGTGCGACCGCCACGCCTCCGCCTCCTCGAGGCTGGTCCTGGGGTCGTTGTCGCCGGTCAGCACGGTGATCGGCGAGCGGACGGCGGCCCCGGGCACCGAGCGGTAGGTCTCGATCGCCTTGTAGTCACCGCGAATCGCCGGCATCGCCATGCGCAGGATCTCCTCATTTCCGAGGACGCGGGAATCGGTGCCGCTCAGCACCTTCATCTCGCGTACGACACCGTCGTCATCGCGCCGGTGCACATTCTCGTCGCGGTAACGGGACGGCGCCCGGCGGCCCGAGGCGAAGAGGGCGAGCGCGGAGAACTCCGGGTCGGCCTCCTCCAGCCGGCGGGCCACCTCGAACGCGAGAACGGCGCCCATGCTGTGCCCGAAGAAGACGACCGGGAGATCGAGCCAGGGCTTCAACTCCGCGGCGATGGCGTCGGCGTACTCGTCGATGTTCTCGATCAGCGGGTCCTGCCGCCGGTCCTGACGCCCCGGATACTGCACGCACAGGACATCGGCGGACGACGAAAGCGTCTGGGACATCGGGAAGAAGAACGACGCCGAACCCCCGGCATGGGGCAGACAGACCAGCCGGGCGCGACTCTCGGGCATCGGATGGAATCGTCGTATCCAGACGCTGTCTTCTCGCTGTGCACCCATGCGTAGGGAAAGTCTTTCACTCGTCAAGCAACATGTGGGGGACAGACGGCAGAGCGTACCGGGCACGCGCCCAAGGACGCGTCGGCAAGCACTGCCCCTTCATGATTAACACGCCCAATGATGTAGGGGGCACCCCTAGTCTAGGGGGATTCTTCTTGACTGGGGTCACGGGGCGTGGGCGACTGTCGTGCGCTCTTGTTGAGAGCCTCCACCAGATCGTCCAGGGCGTCGACGAGTTGCTCCGCGTCGCGCAGCGCCACCCCCGGACGGCCCCCGGACCGCTGCCGCCACCGCTCCAGCGACTCGTGCACCGGCGACCAGTTGAGCGGCCGCCGCTCCCGTACCGCCTTGACCGCCTCCGGCAGCGCCTGCCGCAGCGCCGCGGCGAAGTCCCCGGCCTCCTCCGACGCCGGTGCGTCCCGCTCCGGCAGATGCGCCTCCAGCAGCATGGCGACCCGGCCCATCATGGACAGCGCCGTCTGCGCCGCCCGCGCCGCGGGCCGCGACAGCCCGCGGTGGCGCACCGGTTCCCGGTGCGCCTGGGTCTCGCTCTGCTCCCAGGCCGCCCGCGCCGCGCGGGCGTCCAGCAGGGCGTCCCGCACCTGGCGGGGGCGGCGCTCGGCGGGGCGGGCGTAGGCCTCGAAGACGGCGGTGGCGAAGGCGCCGTTGGCGGCCAGCCAGTCCGCGAGCCGGTCCCGCAGCCGCGGTGTCTCCCAGGCGGGGAAGACCGCGTACGCGACCATCGCCAGCACTCCGCCCAGCAGCGTCAGCGCCACCCGCGCCTGCACGGTCTGATGCCACGCCTCGCCCGCGATGCTGAGCAGGAAGACCACGTACGCGCTCACACACGCGGAGGTCACGATGAAGCCGGTGCGCAGCAGCAGATACATCGACAGGACGGACAGCACGGCCAGCCCGGCGCTCAGATACGAGCCGGGGTGGACCAGCGCCACCACCCCGCCGCCGACCAGCACCCCGGCCAGGGTGCCCAGGAAGCGGGCGACACCGCGGGAGTAGGTCTGGGCGAAGTCCGGCCGCAGGACCATCGTGGAGGTCAGCGGCGCCCAGTAGGAGTGCCCCAGCGGCAGCGTCGTGCTCAGCAGATAGCCGCTGACGCTGACCGCGCACAGCCGCACCGCGTGCCGCAGCACCGGCGAGGACCAGCGGGTCTCGCGGCGGACGGCGCGCAGCGCCATGGCGGCGGTGCCCCCGATACCGGGGCGGGGCAGGAAGCGGTGCACCATCCGGCCTTCCGCGGACACCTCCTCCACCGGCTCGTCGGACGCCTCAACGACGTCCGCCACCAGTGAGAAGAGCCGCAGCGCGGCACGGCGGGCGGCACCGGTCAGCTTGGGCCCGTCCTCCGGCATCCGCAGGACGGCCATGGCATCGGAGTCCACCCGCACCGGTGTGCCGTGGCGGATGGCGTGGGCCACCGCGTCCAGCACGGTGCCGGTGGCGGCCAGCAGTTCCCGCACCCGGTCGCGCTCGGGCCCCTCCTCGGGGGCGCCGACCACCGGGTCGGCCAGCGAGGCGAGCACCGGGCGGATCCGCTCGGCCAGCAGCCGGTAGCCGCTCAGCTGGCGGGGCCGCCGCCGGGCCTGACGGGGCGTCATGGCGGCGGCGCTGCGGGCGTCCATCAGCGGCTTGGGGTCGAAGGGCGCCACCGGCTCGTGGCGCAGCCTGCGGGCGTAGTCGGCTACGGCGGCGAGCGCGTCGGCGAGGGCGTCGCGCTGCACACCCCACGGCCGTACCGGGAAGAGCACGATCAGCGCGGCCTGCACCACGCCGCCGAGCCCGACCAGCAGGGCGTGCCCCAGTGCGCCCATGACCGAGGTCGGGAGGGTGACCGTGATCAGCATGACGGCCACCATCTGGGTGGAGACCAGCCCGGAGACCGGGCCGACCGCCCACGACATGCCCGTCATCAGCGTCCACACGGCGAGCATGAGGACGAAGGTGAGGGTGTGGGCGGCGGCCAGATAGCCGAGGAAGGTGCTCACCGCGAGACCGCTCGCGGCGGCCAGCGCCAGCCAGGGGCGGGGGCGCCAGCTGCGCTGGAAGGTGGCGATCCCGGCGGAGAAGGCGCCGAAGGCCGCCGAGACGGCGAGCGTCGGCGAGCCCAGCCACAGCGCCACCCCGATGACGAGCGCGACCCCGCACGCGCCGCGGACGGCGACCAGCGGTTCGGTCCTGGTGCGCTCGATCGCGAGGCCTGTCCGGGCGGTCTCCTTCAACGCGTGCGACCAGGTCATGCGGCGAGACTACGGGGTGGCCCCGGGAGAACTGAACCGGCCGTTCCGGTCCGGCTCTCCCGGGGGGCGGCCCCTGGCGGGGATCAGTCGCCGGGCGCGCAGTCCACCTGGAGGAGCTGGATCGGCCGGCTGGCGTCGAGGTCCACATAGGCGGTGAAGGACCGGGTCGTCGGCGTCTGGCCCCAGTGGGTGGTGATGGTGGCCCAGCCGACCCGCGCGGACTGGGCCGTGGTCACCTCGCCGACCTCGATGTCCTGCGGCTGGTTCTGCGCGCACAGCAGCAGGTCGTAGTCGGGCGTCTGGGCGGCCTGCTCCTTGAGCTGGTCCGAGACCAGGTGCTCCCGCTCCCAGGGGCGCGGGCCGTGGTTTCCGTAGAAGCCCTCCAGGAAGTGGTGGATCTCCTCGGCGGTGTAGCGGTCGTTCGGGTCGGTCCGCTCGGTGGCCGAGGCGGGCGACCCGGCGGCCAGGGCGAAGCCGAGGCCGAGCGCGGCCACACAGCCACCGGCCACCGCGGCGCGGGAGCGAAGCGCGTGAATGGAACGAAACATGGAAAGTCCCCCTGTGTACGGTCTTGCGCTGATGATTCGCCCCTTAGCCGGGCGAGCACACAAGAAGACCCTTCAGCCCCTCGAATGGTTGCTCAACTGTCCCTGGGACATGAGAACTTCCCTCTCGGCCCCCAGTGCGCTATCCGTCCCACCGGGTTCTGGGTGAACGCTCCGCAGTACAGCACCGGCTCCGAGCCCCGGTCGGTGTGGTGCAGGATCACCACCGGCTTGTCCCGGGGCACCGAGCGACCCCGGCCGACGTCCAGATAGCCGCTGGCGCCCTGCTTCCGGATGCCGTTGTCGAGGCCGATCTGCACATTGGAGCGCTCCACGTTGTCCGTACTGCGGAAGGCCCGGTTGGCCGCCTCGGCCATCAGCTGCATCGCGTCGTACGCCAGGGCGGCCCGTCCGTCGTCGCGCCACAGGTCATGGGATCCGAAGTCCCTCGCGTAGTCGGCGTTGAACTTCTTGGCGATGTCGCTCAGCCGCGGATGGCCCGCGGGCAGCACATGGACGGTGTGGTACAGCCGCAGCCAGGGCCGGTCCGCGTACTCACCGGCGAGGGCGGCGGTGGTGAGGTCATTGCCGCCGAGCACGGTGAGCTTCCTGCCCTCGCACGCGGTGTTGTCCCCGAAGTCGTCGAGGAACGCGCTGAACTGGAGGGCGCGGGAGGCCCAGTAGACGACCGTCCGGGGGTTGGCGGTGATCCGCTCGCACACCGCGTCGGCCAGCTCGCCGATGCTTTCCTTACGGGCGACACCGTCCTTCGGCGACTGCCCCTGGGCGAGACCGCCGCCCCGGCCGCCCGGGGTGTACTCCAGGGTGAACGGCCGGGCGCCGAACCGCTCGGCGAACAGCGTCCCGATCTCGTCGCTGTACAGATCCCGGGGGTCCTTGACGACCACGGCGGCGCGGGCCGGGGAGCAGCGCCCGGTGCCGTCGTCCACGATGTTGCCCCGGTGGGCGAAGTCGGCCTCGACCGCGGCCTCACGGCTGTTGGTGGGCGCCACCCTGCGGTAGTACCCGTCCACCTGCATCAGATCCGCCGTGGCCGTGGTGCCCACGACGGGGATCCGCGCGGCCCCCAGGATGCGCACGGCCTCCTGGGTCTGCTTCAGGCTCTTGGAGAAGCCCACCACCCCGATGATCCCGGAGCCCTTCTCCCGGGCGTCCTCGGCGACCTGGCGGGCGATGCGCGGTGCGCCCGCGAAGTCGTCCCCCGCGTTACGGCTGTCGACGCGCAGCCAGACCTTCTGGGAGTCGTTGCTCGCCTCGTCGTTCAGCGCGCGCTGGGCCAGGGCGATACCGCGCAGCTCGGGCACGGCCGCGTTGTACCGCTGGCCCTCCTGGTCGGCGGCCACGTCCGAGCCGATGTGCACCACCGTACGGGCGGTGCCGCCGTGGTCCCCCACCTCGCGGTCCACCCGTGTGTTCTCCTCGCGGATCAGCCGCCGGGCGTCCTCGTACTGCTTACGCGGCGAGTCCGCGCTCAGCACGGGGCGGCCCGCGACGACCTCGCTGGACGCCCCGCCCAGACAGCCGCGGTCCGGCTCGTCCGTGATCCGGTCGACCAGCCATACGCCCGGCGCGCTCAGCAGGGCCGCCACCACGGCCCCGGTCAGGGCCAGCTCGGCGGCCGGGCCGAACCGGAAGGTGCGCGGCGAGACGGGGTCGAGGTCCAGCGCCTCCGACTCCGCCACGGGCTCGGGCAG
>NZ_JBHYVB010000128.1:24353-34616 GCF_042750115.1 Streptomyces sp. NPDC059455 | reverse complement strand
GCCGGCCAGGTTCGAGCGTTTGACAGTTGGCCTGGACCGGCCGCACTCCACCGGGGTGGAGTCGGTGATCCATACATCGTCGAACCAGAAGGCAGTGTCGACAGCCAGTTCCCGGATGATGCGTTTGATCAGTGGAAACGCCGCACGGAGCCGCTTGTTGCAGCCCGACTGCTGAGGGAGGTAGGGGAACATGCCAGACAGGTGCTTGCGGGTGAACCGCAGCCACCGGGCCTCGGAGTGGAAGCCCAGCACGGCCTGGGCCACAGCCAGACAGACAAGCTCGGAATCGCTCAGCCGGGGCGGCCTGCCCATCCACCGGGTCCCTCCGATCTCGTCGTCGATCTTCACGTACAGTGCGGTCAAGAGGGTGTTCAGGTCTTGCGTCACAACATGATCTTGAACACCCTCTCCTCATGCCTGACACCTGGCCCAAGACATCGGACTTACTCGTCTAGCGCGGCGCGGCCGCCGGGGCAGCGTTCTCGCCTGTGGTTCACGGGGCCGGCCGCTGGAGGCCGCGGTCAGCCGGGGACGCCCATGCGCTGGGTGCCGATCACCGACAGCAGCCGCAGAGCCTCCTCCGCCGGGGAGCCGGGATCGGCCGTGTAGATCACGACTCGCTGGTCCCGGTCAGCGATGTCCAGGACATCGCAGTTGAGTGTGATGGGGCCGATCAGGGGGTGCCGGAAGGTCTTGTGCGGGGCGGGTCCGACCGACATCTCGTAGGCGGCCCACAGCCGGGCGAACTCCGCGCTGCCGGTGAGCAGGTCATTCACCAGCGTGGCCACTTCGGGGTCGTTTGGGTAGCGGGCAGCGGCGGCCCGCAGGTGCCGGGCCGCGGTACGGCCGAAAGTGTCCATGCCGGACCGGCTGTACCACTGCCGCTCCCCCACTCGCGAATCGAGGAAGGTACGGCGCAAAAAGTTGCGCTCGCGCCGGGGCAGGGCGGAGAAATCCTCCAGCAGGGCGGCCGCCAAGTCGTTGTGGGCGATCACCTCATAGGCCGCGGACAGCACGAGTGCCGCGGCGTTCGGTAGCCGCCGCAGCAGGTCCAGGATGCTTGGACGCACCTCGCGGGAGGGTCCTGACGGCGGGGCGGGCGGGGCACCGGCGGCGAGGTAGTGCAGATGGGCGCGCTCGGCGTCCGACAGGCGCAGGGCACGGGTCAGACCGGCCAGCACCTCGCGCGAGGGGCGCGGGCCGCGGGCCTGCTCCAGCCGCGTGTAGTACTCGGTCGAGATGTACGCCAGCTGCGCCACCTCCTCGCGTCGCAGCCCCGGGGTACGACGCCTCGGCCCGGCGGGCAGCCCCACATCGGCGGGGGCGATCCGCTCGCGCCTGCTGCGCAGGAACCTGGCCAGCTCTCGTCTGTCCATGTCCCTCAGTGTGTACGGGCCGACGAAGCGGATCCAGGCACTGCCGGTGCCTGGATGGGGGCGCGCGGCCGGACACAGGATCATCGCCATGGACAACACACAGACCACCGACGACACCTCCACCTCCGCCGCCTCGGGCCTGCTGACCGGCAAGGTCGCCTTCATCAGCGGAGCCGGCCGCGGCATCGGCGCCGCCGCGGCGCGGCTGTTCGCCCGGGAAGGCGCCCGCGTACTGCTCGCGGCCCGCACCGAGGACCAGCTCAAAGCGGTGGCCGAACAGATCCGGGCGGCGGGCGGCACCGCGGAGTACGCGGTGTGCGACCTGGCCGACGCGACAAGCGTGCGCGCCGCCGTCGACCGCACCGTGAAGGTGTACGGCCGACTCGATGTCGCCTTCAACAACGGGGCCATCGGCACCCGGCAGATCGGCCCGCTGGACCAGGTGCGGGAGCCGGACTTCGACCAGCAGTACAGCGTCAACCTCAAGGGCGTCTGGCTGGCCCTGGCCGCTCAGGTCGGCGCGATCAGGGCGACCGCCGGCACGGGCGCCATCGTCAACACCTCCTCCGTCGGCGGCTGGAGGGGCAACCCCGTACTGCCCGCCTACAGCGCGATGAAGCGAGGCGTCCACAGCCTCACCGAGTCGGCCGCCGTCGCCTACGGCCCGGAAGGCATCCGCGTCAACGCCATCGCCCCCGGCACCACGCTGACCGAGATGATGCGCCACTGGGAAACGGAATCGCCGGGCGTCATCGACCAGCTCAACGCGCGCACCCCGCTGCGCCGCGCGGCCGAGCCCGAGGAGGTCGCCGAGGCCGCCGCCTGGCTACTGAGCGACCGCGCCTCCTACGTCACCGGAGTGGTCCTCTCCGTCGACGGCGGCATGCGGGCTTCGTGAGCCGAGGAAGTGTTCCGGCTTTCGCTCGTAGCGGCGATGCGGGAGTCGGCAGCAGCGGCCACCTATAGGGTGTGCATCCCGAAGGTCTATTGATCGGCCCCGGAGGTGCCATGCCCCTGCAGATGAAGTTGCGTGCGATAACGCTCGATTGCCTTGATCCGCCGGCTTTGGCGACCTTCTATCAGCAAGCCACGGGCCTCGAACCGCACCCGAGATCCGATGCCGACTTCGCCGGCCTCACCTGTGAGGACGGCCTCTTCATCGGCTTCCAACGGGTCGGTGACTATCGCGCTCCCCGCTGGCCCGAACAGAGCATTCCCCAGCAGTGCCACCTTGACTTCGCCGTTGACGACCTGGATGAAGCCGAGGCGCGACTGCTGGAGCTGGGCGCGGGCAAGCCGGATCACCAGCCAAATGACAGGTGGCGGGTCCTCACTGACCCGGCTGGGCACCCCTTCTGCCTGGTCAGAGGCTGATCACGGCGAGCCAGGCCTTGGTCCGTTCGATCCATTGGGTGGCGTGCTCGTCGCCGGTGAGGCCGCTGAGCTTGGCGTGCTCGTCGTCGGCCGCCTGCTGGAGTTCGATGAGTATGTCAGGAACTTCCACGGCCGGATCATAAGCCGGTCGTCTGCTGCTCCCTGGTCTTGTCCTAGGCTGCCTGCATGATCCGCGCTGTGGCCCTCGATGTTGGCGAGACCCTGATCCGGGATGACCGTGTGTGGGCTACCTGGGCCGACTGGCTGGGCATTCCTCGGCACACGCTCTCGGCTCTCGTCGGCGCGGTCGTCGCTCAAGGGCGCGATAACGCGGATGCTCTTCGGCTCATTCGACCGAACATCGACATCGCCGCGGAGAGGGCCGCCATGGAGGCCGCTGGGCTGGATGAGCAGATGAGCGAAGAAGATCTTTACCCAGACGTACGCCCAGCTCTCGCCGCTCTCCGCAAATCAGGCGCGCGAGTCGTGATCGCAGGCAACCAGACGGCGCGCGCGGGGAAGCTGCTGCGAGCGCTGGACCTCCCGGTCGATGAGATCGCGACCTCGGGAGAGTGGGGCATCGCGAAGCCGGACCCCCGATTCTTCGCCCGTGTCCTGGATCTGGCAGGAACCGCACCCGATGAGATCGTGTACGTAGGCGACCATCCCGCGAACGACACCCAGCCAGCAAAAGCAGCGGGGCTGCGCGCTGCGCATCTACGCCGCGGGCCGTGGGGTCACCTGTGGGCGGACACAGCCGAGACAGCCGCCGCTGACTGGCACATCGATTCGCTGCACGATCTCGTACCACTCGCCATGCCATGAGCCGAGCGGCCCCACCGTAATGGGGCCGCTCGCTACCGTTCGGAGTGGACGCACCGAACGGAGCATCAGTATGCCCAAGGATCTTGGCAAGCGTGTGGCCTATCAGCGCCGCATCGCTCGCATGACGCAGCAAGAACTTGCCGACGCCGCCGGGGTACACATCGGCACCTTGCGCAAGATCGAACGCGGAGCGCGGGGCGCTGGCGACAACGTGATGGAGTCCCTCGCGGCTGCTCTAGGTGTCGACCCATCCGTCTTGCTGGGCAGTCGAGACCGTGCGGACGCCCGCGTCCACGCCGCTATGCCGTCCCTGTCTGCCGTCATCGCTGCGTACGAGGGGCCAGAGGACGGGCCAGTGCGGCAACTCGGAGAACTCCGCGCAGCAGTGGATGAGGCAGTGACCTGGCGCCTGGCCTCGCAATACGTCCGGATCGCACGCCAGCTACCCCCACTCATCAGCGAACTAATCCGCGCCTTTCACCTTGCTCCGCCCGAAGAGCCATCCGAGGTGGCCAGCCTGCTAGTTGCTGGGCTGCGAACGGCTGACTCTGTGGCGTACAAGTACGGCGCCCGAGATCTGTCTGCTCGCCTGGTAGATCTGATGCGCTGGGCAGCACCGTACGCGGACAATCCACTGTTGGCCGCCACCGTCGCCTACGTGCGCACCGAGACCTTCTTCGCCGCTCGGGCGCACACCGCTGGACTGCGGACGCTGCAGACCGCGATCGACAAGGCACCTAACGGTCGAGATGACGCGGAGATCGCCGCTCGGGGTGCCTTGCACATGCGGGCAGCGGTAATCGCTGGCCGCGCCGGTCTTGTGGAGGCTGCAGACCAACACCTCGCGGAAGCCCTGCGCCTAGGAGACGCTGTACCAGAGGACGTCTACGACGGAACGGCGTTCGGTCCAGACAACGTCCGCATCCATGAGGTGTCTGTCGCGGTCAGCCTCGGCCGCGATCACGTTCACCGAGCGCTAGATGTAGTCAAGGAGTGGGCGCCGCCGCATGATCTGCCTGCAGAGCGCCGGAGCGGGTTCTACATCGAGGTAGCCCGCGCCCAACTGTGGTCGGGGCTCCCACGGGATGCGTTCGAGTCCTTGAAGGTCGCCCGTCATATCGCGCCTCAGCACACACGCGATCACCCATGGGTGCGGGAGGACGCCGCCACGCTCCGTCGCCTGCGGCGCGCCGATGCGGAGAGCCTCAGCAACTTCGCTGAGTGGTGCCATGCAGGCGAGTGACCCTGGCTGACCCTCGCTGGGTCACTTGTGGCCCTTCCAGCGGAGAACCATCTACCTGTCCACACCGACCAGGCAGATGGGACAGCACCAGCCATGGCCGAACCCTTGCGGGTGCCCGTCGGCGAGCACATGAGCGTCGCACGGCTCCACGGCGAGGCGTGCTTTCGCTGCGGAGCCGTCGCCCGGACGCTGTACGCCGCCGGGCACATCAGTCTCCCCGGCCGGGGTCGTGTGTGGCCTGTCGTCGTCTGTGAAGACCACCGCGACCAAGGCGAACCGAATGTCAGCTGACTTTCTCAGGCCCCCATCATGGACACCGCCGAACACCGAGGACGTCGAGGCGTTACCGGTGGGCAAATGGTGGGACGCTGTCCGCGCAGCCCCGACCGTCGGCGAACGCGCCCTCACAACCCTCGGCGACCAGAACGGCGCCGTCATCCAGGACAAGCACGGCCCCCTGTACTGGCTCATCGCCGTGGGCTCCGTCGAGAGTTGGCGCCTGCGGCAGGTCCGCGTCCTCACCGCGCTCGCCGACGAAAGCACCTACCTCGGCGTACCGCCCGTCTCCTGGACCGAAAGCCCGCGCACCCACTGGCGCGTCCCGCTCTCGGTCGATCACTACCTGACCGACGCCTGGCTCCTGTGGGAGGCGCTGGCCGAGGCCGACCGCGCCGAGTACGGAAGCAGGCCCGAGGGCCGTCAACTCTGCTACCGCTGCCACCTCCCGACCGACGAGCCCATCCCGGTCGACGTGGAGGATGGCCGCGGCGACGTCGGCAAGGTCACGTACGCCTGCCCCCCGCATGCGCCGCTCTACTCGAAGCGGCAGCCGCGGAGCCTCACCAGCGCGGCCGCGCTCGAGCATGAGGGGCGGCCCCGATGACGTCCTGCCAGGAGTCGTTGCTCCCGGGTATCGCGCTGCCGGACCCCGACACGCTGACCGGGCCCCAGCTGGAGGGCTGGGACTGCGCCTTGTGCGGGCTGCGGCTGCTCGCCGACCAGCTGCTCGGCACTGTCGTGTGGACCTGCGGCAGCAGGCCCCGGAGGGTCGAGCTGTGGGTGTGCCGACCGCTGTGCGCCGAGGCCACCCGGCAGGGGGGAGAGGGCGCCGGATGAGGCACCATCGCAAACCCCCGCCGTGCGGGCCGGGCTGTTCGTCTTCCGTGTCGCCAGCAGGGGCGTGCTGCTCGCTGTGCTCCCCGCGCTGCTGGTGCTCGCGGTCTACCTCAGCGTCGCGGGCACGCCGGCCCCATAGGCCGGGTGGGCCGTCGGCGCCCGGGGATCCCCCGCCCCGGGCTGGACTTCGCCGCTGGCGGCCCACCCTCCAGACACCCTGCGGTCGGTGCGGCCCAGGCGCGGCCGCCGATCGCAGGGCCCTCACAGAAGATCCGCATACGAATGGAGAACACCCCATGACACTGACCATGGAACGCATCCAGACTGCGAGGCCCTTCGGGCTGTCCAAGGCCGTACCCGTCGCCGACGAGACGCTCGTCATGCCGACCCTGGACCTCTGCCCCGAGCGGCAGATCAGCGTCACCGCGGCCGGGGAACCGTTCATCAACGAGCCGAGCATGAAGACGCAGATGACGACCACCACACAGACCAGGGAGGACAGCCAGCTGGCGACCGACAACGAGAACGACACGGACTGACGTCGGCTGACAGAAGGATCTGAATCATGACCGTCCTGGTGCTGACCCGGCCCACTGATGCGACCCCACAAGGGCGCTGGTACCTGATCGACGTCAACCCGAACGGGCAGTGGGGGTTCATCCCCGACCTGCGCACGCCCATCACCCGAGCACTCGCTGACCTACTGGAGAGGGCCCATCCGTGAGCATCACCGACGCACCGTCCGCTGACGAGCTACGCCAGCACATGGCCGACCACCTGGTGAGGACCGGCAGCATCCGATCCAAGCCCTGGCGCACCGCCTTCCTCAGCGTCCCCCGCCACGCGTTCGTCCCCGACTTCACCCTCCGGGCGCAGGGCAGCCTGCACCGGTACAGCCAGGGCGACCCCGCATGGCTGGCCGCGGCCTACCAGGACGTCTCCCTGCTGACCCAGTTCGACCAGGACGGCACCGCCACCAGCTCGTCCACGCAGCCGTCCCTCATGGCCCAGATGCTCGAAGCCCTGGACGTGCGGGACGGGGACACCGTGCTGGAGATCGGCGCGGGCACCGGATACAACGCCGCGCTGCTCTCCCACCGCCTCGGGCCCGACCATGTCGTGACGGTCGACGTCGACCCCGAGTTGGTGGCCGCGGCGAGGACCCGTCTTCGCTCGGCCGGGTACGAACCCACCCTCGTCGCGGGGGATGGGATGGCCGGCTACCCGGAGCGCGCGCCGTACGACCGGCTGCTGGCGACGTGCGGGGTGGGCCGGATCCCGACGCCCTGGCGGGATCAACTGCGCCCGGGCGGGGTGATCGTGGCCAACATCGGCTGCGGCATCGTGCGCCTGGTGGTCCAGGACGACCACTCCGCCGGCGGCCGGTTCCTCCACGGCCTGGCCACCTTCATGAACGCCCGGCCGACCCCCGACGCCATGGGCACCACCGCGG
The DNA here is from genome assembly GCF_042750115.1 of Streptomyces sp. NPDC059455. NCBI lineage: Bacteria > Bacillati > Actinomycetota > Actinomycetes > Kitasatosporales > Streptomycetaceae > Streptomyces > Streptomyces sp. NPDC059455. The sequence goes on along the minus strand of NZ_JBHYVB010000128.1, from coordinate 27,229 downwards.
GGAAGCTCGCGCAGCCGCTGCTGACGTGCTCCGGCCAGACCCGGGAGATCACCCTCCCCGCGGTCCTGGATGCCTCCGGACCGCAGTTCCTCGCATCGTTGCTGCACCCGCAGGTCAACGACTTCGCCTTGGGCAACGGGGGCCAGGAGATCAGGTGTCTCTTCGACCCGGAGAGCTCGTCATGGGCGCGGATCACCATGACCGGCACCGGAATCATGACCGCTCGGCTCGACCACGGCGGGCCGCGTGATCTGTGGGCTGAGCGAGAGCCGCTGCTCACCCAGTGGCGGGATGCGGGACGGCCGGGGCATGAGCGCTACGGCCTGACGGTCTTCGCGGACGGCGTTCATACGCTGTGGCTGGACGAGCCGGACGGCATGAGCTGGCGACTGCCGAACTAGGCCACCGTATGGATCTTCCGCAGGTGTTCCACCGCACGTAACACGTACCTGTGGCGGACCATCGTGGAACAGCCGGTAAGAGGGGACACCCAAGAGCACGGGCCAGGCGGGCGAGCTGGTCGATGGACGGCGGGTACCGGCCGTTCTCGATCCTGGAGATGGTCTTGTTGTCCAGCCCGGTGAGGGCGCCCAACCACATCTTCGAGGCACAAGAAAGTCCGAGAACGTCCGTCGCTACGTCAAGCCCTCCCCCGCGGCGATCTCCGAGCTGACCAGCCTGCTCGCACCGGGCGACGCGCGGCGCTGAGTCACCCGGCCCGTGCTGTGCCCGAGGACGGCAGTCCGGACCGCAGCGTGGTGAAGAGCAGTTCCAGCATGTGGCCAGGGTCGTCGTCCGCCGACGCGAGGAGATGGCCCTCCACCACCAGGGCGGCCGTGAGACGAGCGCTCCGAGGGCCGACATCCGTCGTGCGTTCGATGGCCTGAGTGATGAGTGGGATGTAGAGGCGCCACATCTGCTTCCAGTACGCGTGGAGCGCTGGAGTTCCCTCGACCAGGCGCCAGAATTCGGTGAACCTCGGGTCCTGTTGCCGGCTGTTCCGGCTGGACTCGTTGAGTGTGAACCACTCCTGCAGCGCGGTGAGCGCGTCGGTACCCGGCGGGCGGGACTCGACGGCGTCGACCAGAGAGTTGGCGATCGTCTCGTCTTCGTCGAACACCAGCGCTTCCTTGCCGGGGAAGTGCGCGAAGACCGTCGCCACCGCGACGTCGGCCCGCTCCGCGATGTCACGGATGCTCACGGCGTCGAATCCGCGCTCAAGGAACAGATGCAGGGCCGCGGCGGCGATGGCCGCCCGCGTGGCGGCCTTCTTCCGCTCCCTGCGGCCCGTCGGCGTGCCAGTGCCCGGGGGAAGCTTCTCCATGTCGCGATGGTATCAGGCTCGCTATGAAAGTAGTCTGATTGCGAAATCAGAATCGTTCTGATTTTCTGGAAGGGCAGTCCACGCGGCAGAACCTGGGAGGCACACATGCCGACGTCCATCAGCAGCAAGCGGATCGCGATCATCGGAGCGGGGCCAGGGGGCCTGACCTGTGCTCGCATCCTGCATAAGCACGGTGTTCCTGTGACGGTCTACGACCAGGACGCCCACGAGGAGGCGCGGAACCAGGGCGGTTCGCTCGACCTGCACGAGTACGACGGTCAGCTCGCCCTGCGCGAAGCAGGACTGATCGAGGAGTTCTTCGAGCTGAGCCGCTTCGAAGGGCAGGAGATGCGGGGGATCGACCCGCACTCCGGGCAGGTCCTCGCCCGGCACCTGCCCGAGGAAGGGGAAGCCGGCGCGCCGGAGATCGACCGCGGCCAGCTGCGGCGGTTGCTGCTGCGCTCCCTTACGCCGGGAACGGTCCGCTGGGGCCACACACTGGAATCCGTGACCGGCCCCGACGACGGCTCGCGGACCCTGACCTTCTCCAACGGCGTCACCGTCCAGGCCGATCTCGTCATCGGTGCCGACGGCGCCTGGTCACGGACTCGCAGGGCCGTGTCCCAGGCCGTCCCCGTGTACTCGGGCGTCGACTTCCTGGAGGCGTGGTTCGATGACATGGAGACCCGGCACACCGAGCTGGCGGAGCTGGTCGGCGAAGGCAGCGCCATGGCCGGCGACGCCGACGGCGCGATATTCGCCCAGCGCAACAGCGGAGGCCACATGCGCGTCTACATCGTGCGGCGCCGCCCGGTCGACTGGATGGCCCAGCACGGCCTGACCCCGCAGGACACCGAGGGCATCCGCGCACTCCTGCTGAAGGACTTCGCCGACTGGTCCCCGGATGTGCTGCGAATGATCACCGACAACGACGGCCAGTACGTCGACCGACCGCTGTTCGTGCTGCCCGCCCCGCACGACTGGGAGCACTCCGCCACCGTGACACTGCTCGGCGACGCCGCGCACCTGGTCCCCCCGGTCGGCGTGGGTGTCAACGTCGCCATGCTCGACGCGTGCGAACTCGCCCTCGCCATCCGCGGGTCCGAAAGCATTGACGAGGCCATTCGCGCCTACGAGACGACGATGCTGCCCCGCTCCCACAAGCTCGCTCTCGCCCTCGACGGCCGTGCCGACTACCTCCTGCGCGACGACGACCCCGAAGGCATGCAGGACCCCAGCGACCTGCTCCGGTAATCCGTCGCGCTTGACACCAGCCGCCGCCGGAGACACTTGGCCAAGTGGAGGCCCGGTTCCCGGAGACGTGGTGCACGACAAGGGCCGCGTCGAGCGCACCCCGACGAGCTATGCGGGCCGGACCCCGGGGTCTGCGGGCAGCCGGTCTGTTCCGCGCTGGTTCGTGAGTAGGCCGGGTTCAACCTTGTGCCCGGTGTCCCCGGTGGCGGGGGGGCCGGCGGGGGGCCCGGCCCCCCGCCCGCGGCGGGGGGGGGGGGGGGGGCCCCCCCCCCCCCCCCCCCCCCCCCCCCCCCACACC
>NZ_JBHYVB010000128.1:0-24346 GCF_042750115.1 Streptomyces sp. NPDC059455 | reverse complement strand
GGGCCCCCGTACGTTGCCCGGCTGGTTGTTCCTCTGGCGGGGTTCAACTTTGGGCCGGGGTCCCGCTGTGGCGGCCCACGGTCCTGGGCCCGCCACCGGTTCGTGCCCTTTGGCGTGCGGGCGGCCGCCGAACCGGCCGACGCCTACGCCTACGCCTGTGCCTGCGCCTGCGCCTGCGCCTGCGGGGAGGGCAGCGGGTCCTGGCCCACCAGGCGGTGTCCGCGGGCGGCCGAGTCGCGCACGGCATCGAAGCCGTACCCGATCATCTCCTCCTCGTAGGCGTGCAGCGCCTCGGCGAGCGGCCGGCCGCCGGCTGCCTGGACGAGGCGGTCCGCCAGGACTCGGGCGTCACGCAGTGCGGTGTTCGCGCCGACGCCGATGGCGGGGCTCATGACATGGACGGCATCGCCCAGCAGGGTGACCGCGGTGGTCTCCCACGCGGCAACGGGCACGCTGGTGCGCACCGAGACCGGGAAGATCGAGGCGGGGTCCTGGCGGGACACGATCTCGACCAGCCCAGGGTGCCAGCCTTCCACCAGGGACAACGTCAGCGTCCGCAGCTCCGCGCCGCTCATGGCGAACAGCTCCGCGTCGCTGCGGGGGAACTGCTCGCGGCGGGCGCCGAAGACGCACGCGAGGTAGTCGCTTTCGTCGCTGAGCTCGATGTCGGGGGCCAGTCGGGCCGTCACCTCGTGCAGCGGTTCGCGGTACCGCACGGGGGCGAGTCCGACGAAGCGCCGTTCCGGACCGACCACGGTGGTCCACAGTCCGAGCAGCTCGGGCGGCACCAGGGCTCGGGCCTCGTCGCCGGCGATGGGGACCTTGCCGTAGAGGAGCCGCAGTCCGGCGTCGACGACCCGAGCCTGGGGCAGGTACTGCTTACGCACCGCCGAGTTGACCCCGTCGGCGCCGATCAGAACATCGCCCGTCGCACTGGTGCCGTCAGTGAAGTGCGCGGTCACCGAGCCGGAGGCGTTGACGTCGTAGTGGGTGAGCCGGGCGCCGTAGCGCACGGTCTTGTCCAGTCCGGCCAGCAGGATCTGGTGGAGCGTCATGCGGTTGACCGCCAAGTTCCCGCCACCGGGCAGGCCCGGGACGGGCGGGAGCTCCTGGGCGTGCAGCAGGTTCAGCTGGTGGTCGAAGGCGTCCATGCGCGGCCCGGGGGTTGCGGCGGTGGCCACGAACACCTCGTATGCCTGCGGGGGCAGCACGGCTTTGAGCGCGGAGATGCCGTCGGAGTTGATGCGGAGGCGATAGCCCTGATGACGGAAGCCCGGACCGGGGTCCTTCTCGTAGACGGCGACACTTGTCCCCGCGCGCTGAAGGCCCTGCGCGAGGGCCAGGCCACCCAGCCCGCCCCCGGCGATGATGACATGCAGATCCGACACAGTCGTGTCCCTTCTCGGTCATGAAACGAAAAGGGACGCACCGGACGTGCCTCAACAGGCACCGTACGAGCGACTGTTCGCCATCCGGACTACCTACCGGACCGTGACTTTCGTACGTCCACCAGAAACGCTAGCAGAGAGCACTCCTCGGCGGTTGAGGGCCGATGACGCCCTCGACCCCGGCACCGGGGCGGCCCGGGACGGCCTTCTCCCGAACCAGGCCGCCGCCGCGAAATTGACCAGGGTCACGCCGTGCGTGTCGGTCGCGCGCCCGGTGATCGGCAGGCCGGTGGCGTTGCCGAGGATCTCGTCTCGGCCCAAACGGATTGAGGGGCCGAATCACGTTCTCACCTGCGGTCATTAACTGTGGGCGCAGACGGGTTCGAACCGCCGACATCTGCCTTGTAAGGACGGCCCACGCCATAGCCCATGGCTCCTACCTGCTTCTTTCGTTGCCAGTCTGGCATCTGGAAGCCCTGTGGACACGGTTTTCGCCTGTGGTTCACGGCTAAATCCATGGCTACGACCGTGCAACCGCCCGGCTCGTTTGGTGGTGAAACTGGCCTACGGCGCCATCCGAGTGGAGAGCCCACCGAGCCGCCTAGCGGATGAAACTGGCCTGGCTCCTAGCAGGACTCCCGGCGCCCCGTCGGACCCCCGCGGCAGACACAGAGGCATGACGGATAACTCGAACCCCAGGTAGCAGTTCCATCACACCCCTACCCACAGCTGCCTAGATGCGCTGAAATGCCGCTACTAGACCTTGGGGGACGACTATGAGCAACCCATACCAGCCAGGCCCCGACTGCCGGTGCTCCCGGCCCGCCCGGCGGGCGAGCTCCACACCGGGCCGTGGCACCGGACGGGTGGTCATTGAGGTAGATGCTGAGCATGCGGGGGGATGGCCTGGGCTCGCTCATGATCGTCCTCCCGGAGTCGGCACGGTCGTCGTATCACCCGACGCGCCCCTGGGGAGTGCCCAGCCATCACGGCCTCAACCGCCGCAGGTTGGTGGTTCGCCGCGGCCGAGCGCGCGACACGGCGGGCACGGCTGTCGGCGCCGCGGGTGAGGAGGGAACAGGGCGGGTCTCCGATGTGCGGGGCGATGACGCTCGAACTCGACATGGTGTGCGAGTCGTGCCGCAATCATCTGTTCACGATCACCGAATCCCCGAGAAACATGCATGCGGAATGTTTCCTTCCGCCGCATCCGTCCAGGTCGTGGCAGTGCACATCCCGCCGAGGAGAAGAACGCCGCCCATGCGCATGCTCACCCGCCGTTCCACCGTGCTGCTCACCCTCCTGACCGCCGCCGTCGGCACGACCGCGCCGGTCGCCGGCGCGGAACAGGAGAAGAAGGCCCTTCCGAAGGTCGCCGTCATCGGCACGGGAGGCACCATCGCCGGTGTCAGCAAGAGCCGGGTGTCCTTCCAGGACTATGAGGCGGGCAAGCTGCCGATAGCGAAGCTCGTCGGCGACCTCAAGCCGGAGGTGGACTCCGTCGCCGACGTCACCACGGAGCAGTTCGGCAACAAGGGCTCCAGCGGCTACTCGATCGCCGACTACCGCCGGCTGACAGCCACGGTCGACGCCCAGTTGGAGAAGAACGACGCGGCCGTCGTCACCACCGGCACCGACACGATGGAGGAGTTCGCGTACTGGCTGGATCTGACGGTCCGCAGCGACAAGCCCGTGATCCTCACCGGCGCCATGCGCCCGTGGACGGTGATCGGCACGGACGCCCCCGCGAACCTCTACAACGCCATCCACCTGGCCGCCAGCCGGAAGACGACCTGCTACGGCACCGTGCTGATGCTCAACGACCAGATCCAGGCCGCCCGCGAGGTCCGTAAGACCAACGCCCTGCGGATGGACACCTTCACCAGCGGGGACAGCGGTGAGCTCGGCGTCATCGACCAGGACAACATCCGGCTGAACCGGGCCCCCGCCCGGGTCCAGAAGTGCGGGAAGAAGACCTGGAAGACGCCGTTCGACCTCGACCGGATCGCCAAGAAAGCGCTGCCGAAGATCGAGATCGCTTACAGCTACCAGGACGCGAGCGGTGACGCCGTCAAGGCGTTCGCCGACTCCGGCGCGGACGGCGTGGTCACCGCCGGAACCGGCGCGGGCGGCATCTCCCCGGCCATGTCGAAAGCGCGCGAGGACGCCGTCAAGAACGGTGTGCTGTTCGCCTCCACGACCCGCACCGGCAACGGCTCCGTCTACGACGACCACACCGACGGCGTCATCGGAGCGGAGGACCTGACCGCGCAGAAGGCCCGTCTGCTGCTCCTCCTCTCGCTCGCCGCGACGGATGACCAGAGCCAGATCCGGAAGTGGTTCGCCACCCTGGGCACCGCGCAGTTCATCACCCGGCGGTAGGGGTCAACTTCGCGCAGCTGCGGGCGACGGTACCGGCGAAGGCCCGGCGGCGGAGGGACCGCGTCCCAGCGGTCCGAGGGCTACGTCTGGGCCGCACTTGAAGTCAAGGTCTGCAGCACCAAGGGCAGCTTCCCCGTCTCCAACAGTCCGTGGGCGCTCTCGTACAAGGATGGAGCACGCATCGAGCCGTCCAGTGTGACGTACGACGACTTCCCCCGGCCGGAGTTCCCCATCGACGCCACGCTCACAGACGGCCGCTGCGTCAAAGGGAAGATCGTCTTTCCGGTTCCTGGCCGCACCCGACCGGGAACGATCGTCTATACAGCGGGCAGCCTCGGCACTCCGCAGGAATGGACGGTGCCCGCCGAATAGTCGCCGGGAGTCGTAAACAGCCCAAGATGGGCTGGGAGACAGCCTACGACCGCCACACCCGTCAGCAGCGTCAGCACGAAACGCTGAGTGCGCTGTGGCAAACCGGATCTCGTTTGAAGCCTGCGGTGCGGGTGATCATTCGGACAGGGATGCCGGTGTGGTCGTGGGCATGAAGAAGCGGGCCCCTTGGTAGTGACGTGGTTGTTGAGGCCGGTCACGACCAAGGAGACCCGTTGTCCGACGAGTTGACCATCCCTGTTGTGCCTGCGTCCACCACGGTCACCCCTGGGTGTGACTGCTACGTCCACAGGTTCGGTTCGATCGCTCCGGGTCGGCGGGTGCGGTGCTATCCGAGTGACATGACGGATGCGGAGTGGGCCGAGGTCCGCTCCGCGATGCCGGTGCCGGCTTGGCTGCTCAAGCAGGGCGGGCGCCCGGAGGCATACTGCCACCGTGAAATGCTCGACGCTGTGCGCTACCTGGTCGACAACGGCGTGAAGTGGATGGCCATGCCGGTCGACTTTCCGTACTGGCGGGCGGTCTACGACTTCTTCCGCCGCTGGCGGACCTGCGACTACGTGCGTGAACTGCACGAACGCCTGCGCCGCACGGCGAGGGAACGCTCAGGCCGCAACGCCGAGCCCAGTGCGGGAGTCATCGACAGTCAGTCGGTGGACGCCTCCGAGACCGTCGGCGAGGACAGCCGCAGATACGACGGCGGCAAGTCACGTGACGGGCGCAAGCGTCACGTCCTGACTGACACCGACGGCCTGCTCCTGGAAGTGACCGTGACCACAGCGGACGTGCACGCCTCCAAGGCCGCCCCCGCGCTGCTGGAGACGTTCATGGACCAGCCGGGCCGGCTGCTGAAGCTGGTGTGGGTCGACAGCGCCTACCAGGGTCCGGCGCTGGCGAAGGCGTTCGCTTGCCACGGAGTGCGCGTCGAGGTCGTGCGCCGCTCTGACGGGCGGCGCGGATTTGTCGTACTGGCCCGCAGGTGGGTGGTGGAGCGCACGCTGAGCTGGCTCTCCCGCTCACGCCGCCTCAACCGCGACCACGAACGCCGCCTCGACCACCACGCCCAGATGGTGTGGTGGGCCGCCGTGATCAGGCTGTCCCGGCGCCTGGCCGGGGACGCTCCGCGCTGGCCGGAGAAGCGTCCCGGCCGACTGCTCCGGGCGCGGGCATGAACCGTCCGTCCTTCGCCCGCACCAGCCAGCCCCGCTTCTCCAGCACCTAGGCACGGTGACGGATCTTCTCCACCTCGTTCTTGATCTCCGCTTCCCGGCCCACCGCCCGCGTCAGCTCCACCCCGTTCACCGGCCCCGCAGCGGCCACCACCGCGGCGAACACCTCCCGGTACAGGCCGCTGAGCGCCTCCTCGCCCATGCCCGACCGCCACACCGGCGGCCGCTCGCCATGCACCGCCCCCAAGCCGCTCGCTCCCACAGCGGTCACCATCTCGCCACCCGAAGGCACGGAAACCGGCGTATCAACGGTGCTCTCCCCGGCCAGCACCGACACGAGCTCCTCACGCCCCACCCGGGCCCGCTCGACTCGTTCCCGCGCGGCATCCACCTCCGCCCGAGCCTGCTCCACAACCTCCGTCCAGGACTCCAGATCCTGCCTCGCCCGCGCCTCACGCTGTTCCATCAACCCCAGCACCGACGGCATCGCACCCTCCTCGATCCACAACAAGCCGTCCGCTGCCTGCCCCTACCCCAAGGCGATCATGCCCCGCACACGAAGAAGCCCCTGTTCATCGAACAGGGACTCCCTTTGCGACAACGCACTGAGGGTGCGCGTCGCCTGATCGATGTCATCTGCGGATGTCAAAGGCCCCCAACCGCAACTGGCTGGGGGCCTTTTCGCTGGTGGGCGCAGACGGGTTCGAACCGCCGACATCTGCCTTGTAAGGGCAGCGCTCTACCGCTGAGCTATGCGCCCCAGGGGAGCTGTCAGCCTACAGGGTTTCCGGGGTGGTGCCGCAATTGTGGGGAGGGGACCGCGGAGGGGGCGGACCGGGGTCGGATAAGTCCGCAGATCGCGAACCGAACCGAGCACTGTGTTCGTCAGTGTCGGGTGGGAGAATGACATTCGGAGCTGGGCGATCCATCGGGAGCGGGAAGTGGCGGCGTCATCTGCAGAGTCTGCGCGTCCAGCGCGCCGTCCGCGTCGCCCACGCCGTCCGGTCGACCGTTTTATCCCAGTCATTGCTTTTACCCGGCTCGTCCGTGTGCGTCGGCCGCGTCAGTCGCGTGGGCCCTCCCTGCTCGGGCTGATGTTGCTGCCCGTGCCGTTGTTGGTGGCGGTGGGGTCGTTGTCGTTCGCCGGTGGGGGCGGGGGGCGGCGGTGGTTCGGGGGGCGGGGGGAGAGTCAGCGGGCGGAGGCGCAGGCGGCGAAGGATGCCGCCGCGGCGGCGTTCTATGAGCTGGACACCGCGCAGCGGGAGCTGCGGATCTCCATCGAGACGATCACCGCCGTGGACGATTCGCCCGCAGCGCGCCGGACGGCGGCCGACTTCTCGGCGCTGGAGCGGCGGATCGACCAGGTCAGCCAGGACTACATCACGGCGGTGGACGCCCACGATCTGGACCGGGACGATCTGGACGCGGCGACGGCCTCCCGGGCCCGGACCGATCTGACCAGGGCGAAGGACGCGCTGGAGCGGACGAAGGCGGATCTGGACCGGTTCGGGCAGGGGCTGGGGGCGCTGCTTGAGCAGGCCGAGACGCGGCTGGCGCGGTTGGCGCCGGCGGTGGAGCGGGCGCGGCAGGCGCTGCTCGCGGCGAGTAACGCGTTGGACGCGGTGCGTGCGTCGGGGCTGCGGGCGGACGATCTGGCGGCCCGGCTGGCGGCGCTGTCGCCCGAGCTGACCAAGCTCAACCAGGGGGCCGGGCAGCACGGTGTGCAGGAGACCCTGCGGCGCGCCGATGATGTGCTGCGCAGGGCCGAGGCGGTGCGCGGGGAGGCCGAGCGGCTGCCGGAGCGGGCGGCGGAGATCGACAAGCGGCTGGTGTCGCTGCGCACCCGCGCCCAGGCGATCACCACCCGGGCGGCCGGGGTCGAGCCCGTCCTCAGCGAGCTGCGCCGCCGGTACTCCGCGGCCTGCTGGCAGGATCTGCAGCCCGTCCCCGCGCAGGCGGCGCGGGATGTGGCGCAGTCCGAGGAGAAGCTCAAGGAGGCGCAGGCGGCGCGCGAGGAGCAGCGCTGGCCGGATGCCACCGCGCTGCTGGCCACCGTACGGGCGCTACTGAACAGTACGGACGAGGCCGTCTCAGCGGCCGGGGACCGGCTGCGGCGGCTGGACGAGGTGTCGTACGACCAGCAGAAGGAGGTCGAGCGCACCCGGTTCGCGATCCGCGACGCGCAGCGGCTGGCCATGGCCGGGCGCAGCACCCCGGATCCGCGCCACGCGCGCCCGCTGGACGACGCCGTGGAGCGCCTCGACCGTGCCATCGCGGGTCTTGAGGGGCGGCATCCGGACTGGTGGCACTTCCTCTCCGAGACCGAGGCCGTACGGCAGACCGTCGCCCGGGTCGTCCAGGAGATCCGGGACGAGCGAGGCGGGGGGCATTGAGCCCGCGCGAAGCCCAGGGCTCAGAAGCCAGGGCTCATTCGGGGGGCTGGCCTGCGGTTCGGTGGTTATGCTGCTGCCATGCCTCGCTATGAGTACCGCTGTCGCGCCTGCGGCACCACCTTCGAGCTGAACCGGCCCATGGCCGAGTCCTCCGCTCCCGCGTCCTGCCCGGACGGGCACGACGACACGGTGAAGCTGCTGTCCACCGTGGCCGTCACCGGCGCCGCGTCCTCGTCGTCCTCCGCCTCCTCGGCCCGGCCCCCGTCCGGCGGTGGCGGTGGCGGCTGCTGCGGCGGCGGTTGCTGCGGTTGAGCCCTGGGGGACCGGGGCGGATCCTGGAGATACGTACCCGTGCCGCGCCTCCGGATGTGCGCGTGCACGTCGTGTACGCGCGGGTGACGTGGCGGTCCACGGGTACGGCCTCGACCGCGAAGAGCGCGAAGAGCGCGCGGCCGAGGTCCGGCGCCAGCAGCAAGGAGGCCGGAGATGGCTACGGGCCGCCCCTCCCCCATCGGTCCTCATCCCGCCGGAGTCGCACGGCACTTCCCGGAGCGGATCGGCGCGCACACCACGCTCGATGAGCATCTGCCCGTCGATCACCGGCTCAGCACGGTCTATCGCGTCGGCGCCGGGCTCATGGGGCTGGTGCTCGTCGCCTTCGGCATCCTGGGCCTGATCCACCGGGTCGGCTTCTTCGACACCGGCGCGAACACGGTCGCCGGACTCAACACCAACGGCACGCTGAGCGTGCTCTCCATCGTCATCGGGCTGCTGCTGTTCTTCGGCATGCTCATGGGCGGCAACTTCGCCTCGTCGCTCAACATGGTGCTCGGGCTGCTCTTCCTGCTGAGCGGGTTCGTCAATCTGGCGCTGCTGGAGACCCCGTACAACTTCCTGGCGTTCCGGATGCAGAACGTGCTGTTCAGCTTTGTGGTGGGGCTGCTGCTGATGTGGTTCGGGATGTACGGACGGGTCAGCGGCGGGCTGCCGCATGACAATCCGTACTGGGTGACCCGCCACCCCGAGCAGGCCGAGCGCGAGGCCGCCCACGCGCGTGAGCTGGTCGCGGCGCGGGAGCGCGCCGCCGAACGGGGCGGTACGGCCCTCCAGCCCGGCGCCCCGCTCACACCCCAGGCCCCGGGCGCCCCGGGTGGGCCTCTTGAACGGTCCGGTCCTGAACGGTCCGATCTTGAACGGTCCGGTCAGCCGCCCGGCAAGTGGGGCAAGCTGGATCAGCCCGGCGGCGCCGAGCCCACCGGCCGGCCCAAGCCCCCCGGGCGCTGGGCCCGGGTCCGGCAGCGGATCCGCGACCGGCGGCTCAGCTGACCCGGCGCGCGAGCGTCAGGCCGTCGGCGACGGTGAGCATGACCGCCTCCATCCGGGCGTCCGCCGCCACATGATCGTTGAACGCCTGGATCGCGGCGCCCCCGGGCGATGGCGTCGCCTCCATGACCTGCGCGTGGTAGAAGACGTTGTCCGCGACGATCAGACCGCCCGGGTTCATTCGCGGGACCAGCTCCTCCCAGTACGGGATGTAGTTCTCCTTGTCCGCGTCGAGATAGGCGAGATCGATATGGGGCTCGGCGGGCATCGCGCGCAGCGTGTCCAGCGCGGGCGCGATCCGCAGGTCGATGCGGCCCTCGACGCCCGCCTTGGCCCACGCCTTCCGCCCGTACGCCGTCCACTCCTCCGACACATCGCAGGCGATCAGCCAGCCGTCGGCGGGCAGCGCCTGGGCCATGGCCAGCGCGGAGAAGCCGGTGAAGGTGCCGACCTCCACGATGTGGCGGGCGCCGGTCAGCCGGACCAGGAAGGCCAGCAGCGGGGCCTGCTCCTCGGCGGACTGCATCCCGGCGTGGCCGGGGAGGTTGCGGTGGGTGACCTCGACGAGCTCGCGCAGGACCGGGTCGAGCGGCGGGTTGTGCCGCAGGACGTAGTCGTACAGCTCGGCCGTGATCGGTGTGCTCTTGCTCTCGGCCATCACGGCCTCCCTTTCGGCTCCTCGGCTCCCCGACCGGTTCCGTTCCGATCCGATCGATCCGATCCGGTTCGATCCGGTTCGATCCGTTCAGCTTCAGCTTCAGCTTCAGCTTCCCAGATGGACGGTACGCCGTCGTACATCGTGCGGATCGCGCTCGATGCCGTAAGCGATGCCGGTGACCCGGCCAGCGGTACCAACCCGCCGAGCGGCTGCCGCTGGTCAGGCCCGCCGGTATCGAGCTGGTCAGTCCCGGCTGCGGGAGACGGCGCGGATGATCTGGCTGCGGGCGCGCGCCCAGGTGACGGAGGAGCGCTCGCCCAGGGCGCGGACGATGGCCTCGCCCGCCGCGACGCCCTGCTCCTCGACCACGGTCAGCTGGGGCGCCGACCAGCCGATGTCGGCCAGTTCGCCGTGGCCGGGGCGCCAGGCACGGTCGGCCGCGAGCAGCAGATCGGTGTCGAGCAGCGAATCGCCCGCGGCGAGCACCTCATCGGCTCCGGTGCGGCTCTTGATCTCGGCGACGGCGGCGCTCTTGGTGAGCGGCTTGGGCACGGCGTAGATCTTGCGGCCCTGGAGGGAGACCGTCCAGCCGCGCGGGTCGGCCCACTGGGTGAGCTCCTTGACGTAGCCCTCGGGCAGCAGCTCCCGTTCGACCACGAGATAGGCGAACAGCTCCTCGGCCACCCGCTCCTTGACCAGCCAGGCGGGGTCGGCGGTGGCGCTGAGGTGGGCGCGCACCTCCTCCAGGGGGGCGCATCCGTCGTCGAGGGCGCTGCGCACCCGCTGGTGCCAGTCGGCGTCGGGCTCGCCGTTGACCAGCAGCTGGCCGCCGTTGGCGCAGACCGCGAAGCGGGAGGCGGGGCCGGGGAGGCGGATGCGGCGGTACTGCTCGACGGTGCGGGTGGTCGTGGGGATGAAGACGGAGGTACGGACCAGCTCGGCGAGCAGCCCGGCGGCGGTCTCGGTCATGTACGACAGCGGCTTGCCCTCGTACGTCTCGACGCACAGCAGCCGCGGGGCCTCGGCGTCCGGCATCTCGAGGCCGAGCGCGGCCGCGGAGTAGATCAGGGTGCGGTCGAGGTCGCTTGCCACCAGAACGCTCATCGTGCCGCCACCGTTCTCTCGTGTCTGCCGGCGGCGATGCCCGCCGTGTTCGCGGTGTTCGCCTTGTCGGCCGCCTTGTCGGCCGTCTTGTCGGAAGCCGTGCCGGCCGTCTTTCCGTCGGCCCCGGTGGCGCCCCGGGTGTAGTGCGGGTGGATCAGCCCGACGCAGGTGTACGGGAGGTCGTCGGCCTCCTCGACCGGCACTCCGCGCTGCTCGGCGAGCAGCCGCACATGGTCCAGGTCGGCGCCCGCGCCGCGCTGGGCGAGGATCTTCCACGGGACGCGGCGCAGCAGCACCCGGGTGGTCTCGCCGACGCCCGGCTTGACGAGGTTGACGTCGTGGATGCCGTACTCCTGGCTGATCCGCTCGACCGCGGACCAGCCCTCCCAGGTGGGGGTGCGGTCGGTGGCCGCGAGCCGCCCGGCGTCGGCCAGGGCCGCCTCGGTGACCTCGGCGAAGCGGGCCGAGACGGTGTCCAGGAAGTACTCCGAGACATCCGAGCCGGCGAGTTCGCGGTAGTACTTCGCACCGTGGAAGTCGTCCGGGCCGACGAGGTCGGCGCGGAGCACGGTGCGCGATATCAGCCCGGAGACGGTCGAGTTGAGGCACGCGGAGGGGACGAGGAAGTCGTCCCGGGTGCCGTAGGTGTCCACACAGCGGCCGGGGTCGGCGAGGACCGCGATCCGCGAATCGAAGTCCGGGTACGGGGCGAGGGCGTCCGACAGCTCGCGGGTGATGGCGCCCTTACCGGTCCAGCCGTCGACGAAGACGACGTCCGACGGGTCGTGGTGGTCCGCCAGCCAGCGCAGCGCGGCGGTGTCGATGCCGCGGCCGCGCACGATGGAGATCGCGTAGTGCGGGAGGTCCAGCCCGTGGGCGTGGCGCGCCCAGCGGCGCATGAGCACCCCGACGGGGGTGCCGGCGCGGGCGAGCGAGACGAGGACGGGGCGCGGGGAACGCTCGGTGAGCACGGTCTCGGTGACCGCGCCGACCGCGCGGGCGATCCGGGCGGCGGAGGTGTCGAGGGCGGCCCGGAACAGCTCCTGGTAGCGCTCGCTCGGCTGGTACTCCACGGGCAGCGACTCGGCGTAGTGCGCGCCCCCGCTCTGGATCGCCTCCTCGCGCTCCTCGGTGGGCGCTTCGAGGGTGACGTGGGAGAAGTCCTGGAGCAGCCAGCCCACCTCTTCGGGGGCGTAGGACGAGAAGTCCGGCCCGCGCAGGGGCTCGTAGGACGGTTGGTGCATGGGCGGTGCCTGTCGTTCGGGGACGGTGCGGGGGGTGGGTGGGGTCTGGGGGGTCTGGGGGCGGTAGGACGGCACCACGGCCAGCACCAGCCGGTCCGTGTGCGCGCTCAAGCCGGCGAGCAGCCCGTCGGGGGCGTGCAGCGCGGGCGTGTCGGCGGTCGAGTCGACGACGGCGACGACGGCGTCGAAGCGGCGGTCCGGGTCGGCGCCGGGCGCCACGTTGTACGCGTAGCGGGGCCCGGGGCCGTCGGCGGGCTCGTCGTGCGCGGGGAAGGTCAGCCGGGTCCTGATGGCGTACCCGGGGTCGTCTACGGCGAGCACGGGCGAGCGGGTGGTCGTCGAATACCGCACCTCGACGCCGTCGAGCGCCTCGTCCAGCGCCTCCGCGATCCGCAGCGGCGCGTACATCAGCTCCTCGAACCCGAGGACGAGGACGCGACGGAGCGGGCCGGCCGGGGCGGGGGCGTCCTGTCTCGTCTCCAGGGCGGCCGCGAGGCGGGTGGCCAGGGTGGGGAGGGCCGCTTCGAGGCGGGTGCGGTGGGCGGGGGTGAAGCCGTGGCGGCCGCCGTCCGGGAGCCCCTCGGGCCAGCCGAGGTCCACGCGGCCGGCGGACGGGCCCGCGCCCTCCGCGGTGACGGTGGCGGCCTTACGGTCCTCGGGCGCGGCCTTACGGTCCTCGGGCTTACTGTCCTCGGCAGCAGCCTTACGGTCCTCGGGCGCGGCCTTACCGTCCTCGGCGGCCGCCTCGTGCGCGGCCACCAGCTCCGCTCCGCGCTCCAGGACGTCATCGGGCAGGTGCACCGCTCCGGCCGCGGCGGCGACCAGGTCGACACGGGCGCCGAGGTCGGCCGCGAAGGCGTCCAGGCGGGCCCGGTCCTCCGGCGAGCGCATGTCCACCAGGGCGACCACCACATAGTGGTCGCGGGGGAAGCGGCGGTGGAGGGCGGCGATGGTGTTGAGGACCGTACGGCCGGTGGAGAACTCGTCGTCCACGAGGACCAGCGGGCCCGTCGAGGCCAGGAACCCGGGGTCCTCGGGGAGCAGCAGATGGGAGGTGGCGTGGCTGTGCTCCTCCTCGAAGCCGCCCACCGTGGCGACGCCCGGGACCGGGCGGCGGGTGGAGTGGAGGTACGGGGCGAGGGCGAGCCCGTCGGCCACGCTGTGGCCAAGGCCGGTGGCGGTCTCCGCGTACCCGAGCACCACCGCGCGTGCCGCCGCCTCGTCGCCCAGCAGCTCCCGCACCCGGCGGCCGAGCCGCACGCCCGCGCCGTGGACGGTGGCGGGGCGCTGCGGGACGTGCTTGCCGAGCACGTTGGAGACCAGCAGATGCGCCCGCTTGGGGTTGCGCCGCAGGGCCAGCCCCAGCAGCTCACGCAGCTCCGCGCCGCCGTCGGCGTCCGGGCCGCTGTCGGCGTCCGGGCCGCTGTCGCCGTGCCGGCCGTCGTCACCGCCCCGGCGACCCTGGCCGCCCTGGCCGCCCTGGCCGCCCACATCGCCGAAGCCGTCGCCGTCGCCGAAGCCGTCGCCGTCGCCAGCCCCGGCCCTGGCACCGGCCCTGGCACCGGCCCCGGCCAGCCGTACTCCGAGC
Organism: Streptomyces sp. NPDC059455; assembly: GCF_042750115.1. Classification (NCBI taxonomy): domain Bacteria; kingdom Bacillati; phylum Actinomycetota; class Actinomycetes; order Kitasatosporales; family Streptomycetaceae; genus Streptomyces; species Streptomyces sp. NPDC059455. The sequence continues at coordinate 10,707 of NZ_JBHYVB010000128.1, read as the reverse complement.
CGGTCCGCGACCCACTGTCCCGACCACACGTTGTCCACGCTCACGCCGTCCTGCGCCTCGTTTCCATCGTCCCTCGTCCCCGGGCCCGTGCCCGCGTCCCCGGGCCCGTGCCCGCGTCCCCGTGCCCGGCCCGGTTCGCTCTACGGCCGCAGGCTCGCCGCCAGCAGCTCCACGAAGCTCACATCCTCCCGGGCCACCCCGAAGACCTCCGCGCGCAGCAGGGTCCGCTCGGCCCAGGCCCGGTGCGGCTTCACCTCGTTCATTTTGTTGGTGTACGAGGAGCGCAGCACACCGCCCCCGCAGCGCCGCGGCTCGAGGATGTCCACCGCGTCGCTGAACTCCTCGTGGCTGACGACGGAGAGCGCGTGCACCGGGGCCACATGGGTGGGGTGGATGCAGGTCTTGCCCTGGAGACCGTTGGCCCGGTCCAGCTCGATCTCGCGCAGCAGCCCGTCCATGTGGTGCTCGATCAGCGCGGTGCGCAGCGACTCGGCGCGGCCGCTGCTGAAGGGGCTGATCCGCAGTTGCGGCTTGAACATCCGCTCATGCGGTTTGAAGTACTCCCACACCGGCCCGGTGATCGTGAAGCCCGTGCCATCGGCCCGGCCCAGCATGTTCACCACGTCCGCGATCACGGACGCGACCAGCTGGACGTCGTAGGCGGTCATGTCGGGGGCCCTGCGCAGCCCGTACGCCGAGCACAGATCGGTGACCCCGAGGCGCAGCGCCAGCACCCGGTCCCGGTATTTGTCGACGATCCGGCTGATGCCGCTGAGGCTGTCGGTGCGCGTTTCGCGGTGCATCAGCTCGGGCGATTCGAGGACCGGCATCGCGAACAGCCGCCGTCCGCCCAACACCTCGGTCACCTGGGCGGTTTCGGCCGACATCAGCGCCTCGAGAAAGGCCCCGCCACGCTCCTCGGTGAACTTCGGCAGTACGAATCCGGACAGCAGCCGCACGCCCGCTCCGAGCCGGGAGACGAGATCGACGATCTGCCCGGGGGTGCGGACCCGGATGAAGAGCAGCGGCAGCGAGGTGCCCGAGTCGCGCCCCGACAGCTCCACGAGCTGCCGTACGAGGTTCTCCTCCGCGCCCGCCACCTCGGCGTCGTCGATGGAGTCCTCCAGGCACAGCACCATGGAGACCACGCCACGACCTGCCTGTTTGACGATGTCCTCGGCCAGCTGGGGCCGGGTCGCCGGGCAGTACAGGGTGGCGCCGAGGGCGACGGCCAGCGTCCGGGTGGGCGAGTCCACGCCGAATTCACCGGGCTCCCGGTGGAAGAGGTTGGCTCGCACCTCGACGGGCAGATGTTCGAAATGCCGCATACAACTCCCCGCGCTGCCGGTACGCCGCCTTGGTCCCGCTGACCCACGGTTGGCCGATAATCGTACGTGCGGCCATGGGTCAAAAGTTCCCCAAGGGAGTGAAAATCACGTAACCCATGTGCGTCCGCGTGGTGTCCGGCATGCCCGCCCTGCCGCCCCGTACCACCCCCGCACTGCCGCCCGCCGCGTACCCTGCGTTGTCCCCGCACCCACCGGGAAGGCAGGATTGCCGCCATGACGCAGGCGATGCTGAAGGGATCGAACATCCCGCTGGAGGCCACGGCCATACGCGCGGTGCTGCGCTGGACCCCCGGCACGGACGTACCCGACGTGGACGCTTCGGCGCTGCTGCTGGGGCCGGACGACCGGGTGCGCTCGGACGAGGACTTCGTCTTCTACAACCAGCCGCAGCACCCCTCGGGTCTGGTCCGGCATCTGCCCAAGACGCCGAACCAGGACACACTGACGGACACCATCGAGGCCGAGCTGATCGGGCTGGAGGCGGAGGTCCGCCGGGTGGTGATCGCCGCGTCCGCCGACGGCGGCACCTTCGGGCAGGTACGGGATCTGAGCCTGCTGCTGTACGACGCCTCGCCCGGTGCGCCGGACGCGGCGGACGCCGAGCCGGTCGCGATCTTCGCGGTGCTGCCGGACACCGGCAAGGAGACCGCGCTGATCTGCGGTGAGGTCTACCGGCGCGGCGACGGCTGGAAGTTCCGGGCCCTGGGGCAGGGCTATGAGTCGGGGCTGGTCGGGCTGGCCACCCAGTACGGGATCTCGGTGGAGGACGGCGAGGGCGGCTCTGAGGACGACGCCGCGGCCGAGCCGGAGGCCAGCGCCGTACCCGAGGCCGCCGGCGCCCCCGGAACCCCGGCCCCCGCCCCTGAGCCCGCGGCTGCGGCCGCCGCGACCCCCGCACCCCCTTCGGCCCCCTCGGCCCCCGGCACTCCGCCCTCGCCCCCGCCGCCGTCCGACGCGACGACCCAGGCCCACCCCCCGGCGTACGGCTATCCGCACCCGGTGTCGCCCGACCCCTGGGATCCGCAGCGCACCCAGCCCATGCACCCCGCCGCCGCGCAGGGCGACAGCGGCTACGCCTATGTGCCGTCTCAGGTGCCGCCCCCGCCCACGCAGGCCCCCCCGGGCACGGGGTATCCGCAGCCGCCCGCCCAGGCCCCGGCACAGCCCGGCTACGGCTATCCGCAGCCTCAGCAGCAGCCGGGATACGGGCAGCCGCAGCCGGGATACGGCTATCCGCAGCCGCCCGCGTACGGCTATCCGCAGCAGGTGCAGCCGACGGGGCCGGTGCCGCCGCCCCCGCCGCCGATCCCCGCCCAGGTGCCGGACCCCCATTTCGTCCTGCCGCCGCAGGGCCCGCAGTTCCAGAGCAGGTAAGAGCACAGGTAAGAGCGGACGGGGTCGGGGGCCGCGCGGCGGGCCGGGGTCACACCTTGGACTTGTAGCCCCGGCCCCACTGGAGGCCCCAGCCGTACAGCCGGTCCAGCTCCGCCTGGAAGCCGTAGACGTACTTCACCTCGCGGCGGACCATCATCTCGCCCTTGACGTTCTCGATCAGCACGACGGCGCAGGAGCGCGCCTGCGGGGCGCGCTCGTCGAGCGCGATCTCCACCCGCGGCCCATTGCTCGGATAGAGCGTGACCAGGCCGTGGGTGCGGTCGAAGGCGGGGGTGCCGTCGTAGATGTACACGAAGACGAGCAGTCGCTTGATGTCGTCCTTGTGGTCCATGTTGACGTAGACCGTCTCACCGGACCCGGAGCCGAACCGGTCGTCGCCACTGAGCTTGACGTACGGCGCCTCGTTGAGGTTGCCGAAGAACTCGCCCAGCGGCTGCACCACGCCCTTGGAGCCGCTCTTCAGCTCGTACATCACCGCGAGGTCGAGGTCGACATTGACCAACGCGGGTCCCTGGGCCTGCACCGGCTCGGGCTTGAACATCTGCAGCGGATGGCGCAGCGAGCCACGCCTCGCCCTGCTGTTGAAGTCCGAGGTGCGCATCTGCCAGGACAGGTTGATGCGCAGATTGCCGGTCGCGGCCCCCTGCTTGGTCAGCGAGATCGACGCGTTCCGCTTGGTCAGCTCGACCACACCGGACGCGTCACCGCTGTCGAACTGGCGCCATGCGGACCGTCCCCAGTTGCTCCAGAACGCCATGGTGCGCACCCCCACCCTTCGTCACTCGCTACCTCGAAGCCGGTAGAAGGCTGCCCCGGAAACAGCCCCACAAGCCGCCCGGCCGGCCGGCCGCCCGTCCAGCCGCCCAACTGCCGCGGGGCGGCCGGGAGGTCGGAAGACCTCGGCCGCCCCGCTCAGAGCGTTCCTCAAACGCCGCCGCGTCACACTCGCGGCGGTCAGACTCCGGAGGTGACTTCCGTCTTGGCCTCCGAATCCTCCCCGGCGGCCTCCTCCCGGCGATTGCGCCGGACCGAGGACCAGTACGAGGCGGCGATCAGCACCACACCCACCAGGCCGGTGATGACCTCGTTGATCTCGTACTTGATCGTGACCAGCAGGATCAGGGCCAGCGCGCCGATCGCGTAGTGCGCGCCGTGCTCCAGGTAGACGTAGTCGTCCAGGGTGCCCCTGCGGACCAGGAAGACGGTCAGCGACCGGATGTACATGGCGCCGATGCCCAGACCCAGCGCCATCTCGAAGATGTCGTTGGTGATCGCGAAGGCGCCGATGACCCCGTCGAAGGAGAAGGACGCGTCGATGACCTCGAGGTAGAGGAAGAGGAAGAACGCGGCCTTGCCGGCCAGGCCGACCACGGAGGCGCCGCTGGAGCCACGGCCGCCGCTGCCGTTGAGCTGAGCGCCCGTGGCGGCCTTCGCACCCTCGTCGCCCTCGCCCTCGGCCGCACCGGCCTCGTCGGCCTCGTCTTCGTCCTCCTCCTCTTCGAGCTTGTCCTCGAAGTAGCCGGAGATGCCGCCGACGATCAGATAGGTGAGCAGACCGGCGACGCCGGACAACAGGACGGTGGCGCTCTTGTCACCGCCGCCGTGGGCCACGTCGGTGGCCACGGTGGTGGCGGTGATCAGCAGTCCGATCAGGGCGACCACGATCGAGAACGTGTCCAGCTTGCCCAGCTTGGCGAGCGGCTTCTCCAGCCACCCCAGCCACCTGATGTCCCGCTCCTCGAAGATGAAGTCGAGGAAGATCATCAGCAGGAAGATCCCGCCGAAGGCCGCGATCGCCGGATGCGCCGCCGTGACCAGGTGCTCGTACTGGTTCTTGTCGTTGATCGCGAGATCGACGGCCTCGATGGGGCTCATCTTGGCCGTGACGGCGACGATGATCACCGGGAAGACCAGCCGCATGCCGAAGACGGCGATCAGGATGCCGACGGTCAGGAAGATCTTCTGCCAGAAGGCGTTCATCTTGCGCAGAATGCCCGCGTTGATGACCGCGTTGTCGAATGAGAGCGAGATCTCCAGGATCGAGAGGATCCCGACGATGGCGAGCCCCTGCCACCCCCAGAGGACTCCGGCCAGGGCCAGACCGATCGCCGTGACGGCGAACGACCAACCAAAGGTTTTGAGGAGCACTGCCAACCCAATCCTTCGTCGTAAGGTCTCCCCCGCGCGCTTTACGCGGTTTTACGAAACGTTGACTCCGAAGTCTAGAGCGATGCCGCGCAGACCCGACGCGTACCCCTGCCCCACGGCCCTGAACTTCCATTCGCCGCCGTAGCGATAGACCTCGCCGAAGATCATCGCGGTCTCGCCGGAGGCGTCCTCGGAAAGGTCGTAGCGGGCCAGCTCCTGGCCGTCCGCCTGGTTCACCACCCGAATGAAGGCGTTGTTGACCTGCCCGAACGTCTGGCGCCTGGCCTCGGCCTCATGAATGGAGACGGGGAAGACGATCTTGTCGACCTCGGCCGGGACCTTGCCCAGATCGATCAGCAGGGACTCGTCGTCACCCTCGCCCTCGCCGGTGAGGTTGTCACCGGTGTGCTCCACGGAGCCCTCGGGGCTCTTGAGGTTGTTGTAGAAGATGAAGTACTCATCGCCGAGCACCCGCCCCGACTGGCACAGCAGGGCGCTGGCGTCGAGGTCGAACGGCGCTCCGGTGGTGGAGCGCGCGTCCCAGCCCAGGCCGATGAGCACCTGTGTGAGATTCGGAGCGGCTTTGGAGAGGGAGACATTGCCCCCCTTGGCGAGTGTGACGCCCATGATGCTGTTTCCTCCCCGCGGTGTTGCATGGGTGATACGCGTCCGGCGCCGCACCCCTGCCCCTGGGGCGCGGGGGGTGCGGCGCCGGAATGTTTGCCCTGTCGACGGCCTTCCGCGGCCTACGACGGCCTACGACGGCCCGCTCGGGCGTCGCTCAGACGTTGACGCCGAAGTCCTGCGCGATGCCGCGCAGCCCCGAGGCGTACCCCTGGCCGATGGCGCGGAACTTCCACTCCGCACCGTTCCGGTACAGCTCGCCGAAGACCATGGCGGTCTCGGTCGAGGCGTCCTCGGAGAGGTCGTAGCGGGCGAGCTCATTGCCGTCGGCCTGGTTCACCACGCGGATGAAGGCGTTGCGCACCTGGCCGAAGCTCTGCTGACGGGTCTCGGCGTCGTAGATCGACACCGGGAAGACGATCTTGGTGACATCGGCGGGGACGCCCGCCAGGTTCACCTTGATCTGCTCGTCGTCGCCCTCGCCCTCACCGGTGAGGTTGTCACCGGTGTGCTCGACGGAGCCGTCGGGGCTCTTGAGGTTGTTGAAGAAGACGAAGTTCTGGTCGTTGCCGACCTTGCCCTCGGCGTTGGTCAGCAGGGCGCTGGCGTCGAGGTCGAAGTCCGTGCCCGTGGTGGTACGGGCGTCCCAGCCGAGACCCACGACGACCGCGGTCAGGTTCGGGGCTTCCTTGGTCAGCGAGACGTTGCCGCCCTTGCTGAGGCTGACTCCCACGAGTCCTCCCAAAAAAGGTTCGTCAGGAGCACTGCGTGCCCCTTCATCAAAGGTTTCCCATCAGGATCAACGCGTCGATCCTAGTGAGCGGTTCCCGACCACTACAGGGTTTCGGGGGCCTTGGCTACAGGGTTTCCAGGGCCTTGGCGTAGTCGTTCAGGTCCCGGGCGTCGGGCAGGCCGTTGACGACCGTCCAGCGCACCACGCCCTCCTTGTCGATCACAAAGGTGCCGCGCACCGCGCAGCCCTTGTCCTCGTCGAAGACGCCGTAGGCGCGGCTGGTCTCGCCGTGCGGCCAGAAGTCCGACAGCAGGGGGTACTCAAGGCCCTCCTGCTCGGCGAAGACCCGCAGGCTGAAGGGCGAGTCATTGGAGACCGCCAGCAGCTGGACGTCGTCGTTGACGAACGTCGGCAGCTCGTCACGGAGCGCGCACAGCTCGCCGGTGCACACGCCGGTGAAGGCGAACGGATAGAAGAGCAGCACGACGTTCTTCTCGCCCCGGAAGTCGGACAGCCTGACCGACTCGCCGTGCTGGTTCTTCAGCTGGAAGTCAGGGGCCTTCGCGCCGACCTCTATCGCCATGGGAGCCATCCCTTCAGTCACGTTCGAAAGATCATGTTCGACATGATCGAGCTTTGAATTGATCAAGCTTGGAATTGATCATGTGGTGCGCGGCCCAGCCTACGCTCAGAGCCCCCCTCCGTAAGGGAACGGAGGGGGGCTCTGGGGTGTGGATTCGCCGGCCTCAGCGCTTGCCGCTGCGCGCGGCCTTGGGCGTGACCAGGCGGCTGCCCGTCCAGTCCTTACCCGCGTTGAAGCTCTTGGTCTGGGACAGGCCGGCAGTGGTCGCCGCCTCATTGATGTCGCTCGGCTCGACATAGCCGTCACGGCCGGTCTTGGGCGTCAGCAGCCAGACCGGTGCGCCGTCGTCGATCATCTGGATGGCGTCCACCAGCGCGTCCGTCAGATCACCGTCGTCCTCTCGGAACCACAGCACAACGGCATCGGCCACATCGTCGTACTCCTCGTCGACGAGCTCCTGGCCGGTGATCTCCTCGATGGACTCGCGGAGCTCCTGGTCGACATCGTCGTCGTAGCCGATCTCCTGGACCACCTGTTCGGGCTGAAAACCCAGCCTCGCGGCAGGGTTGGTCCGCTCCTCCGCGTGGTCCGCGGTCGCGCTCACGGATTGCCTCCTGTCATCTTGCATTCACTCTTCGAGTCTGTGCGCCCCGCGCGCGTACGCGAGGGCTTGGGCGTAGTCCACACGGGCCGGGCGGATCGCGCAAGTACCCGGCCAGCGATCCCGCCCAAACGTTGACGTGTCGCCGCAACTCCCATCATGGAGGAACGGCACGCAACGACGGGCGGCAGACCGGATTGCCCGAGGATGTCCGGCTTACGTGTGTGACTAGCCACCCTACGCCGCTCCCGGGCCGAACGGTCGTACGCAGACGACCCCGGTCGTGGGCGTAAGGTTGCGATTCGGCCGTCGCGCGTGAGACGGCCGCCGAAGCGCCCGTCTCACCTGGTGATGGTTACCACTCGGTAGAGGTGACGTATCCCGTACCCGAGGTACACGATGGAGACCGGCGCGACAGCAGCAGAGCACGAATCCATGTCCGTGCACAGCACGACCGAAAAGCGAAGGAATAGCGTGGCTTCCGGATCCGATCGCAACCCGATCATCATTGGCGGCCTTCCCAGCCAGGTCCCGGACTTCGATCCCGAAGAGACCCAGGAATGGCTCGACTCGCTCGACGCAGCCGTCGATGAGCGAGGCCGGGAACGTGCCCGCTACCTGATGCTTCGCCTGATCGAGCGCGCCCGCGCGAAGCGCGTCGCCGTGCCCGAGATGCGCAGCACGGACTACGTCAACACCATCGCCACCAAGGACGAGCCGTTCTTCCCCGGCAACGAGGAGATCGAGCGCAAGGTCCTCAACGCGACCCGCTGGAACGCGGCGGTGATGGTGTCCCGGGCGCAGCGCCCCGGCATCGGGGTCGGTGGCCACATCGCCACCTTCGCCTCGTCCGCTTCACTGTACGACGTGGGCTTCAACCACTTCTTCCGTGGCAAGGACCACGACAGCGGCGACCAGATCTTCTTCCAGGGCCATGCCTCCCCCGGCATCTACGCCCGCGCCTTCCTGCTCGACCGGCTCAGCGAGGACCACCTGGACGGATTCCGTCAGGAGAAGTCCAAGCTCGGTCACGCGCTGTCCAGCTACCCGCACCCGCGGTCGATGCCGGACTTCTGGGAGTTCCCGACGGTCTCCATGGGCCTGGGCCCGCTCGGCGCGATCTTCCAGGCGCGGATGAACCGCTATATGGAGGCGCGCGGCGTGGCCGACACCTCCAACTCCCATGTCTGGGCGTTCCTGGGCGACGGCGAGATGGACGAGCCGGAGTCGCTCGGCCAGCTCTCCCTGGCCGCCCGTGAGGGCCTGGACAACCTGACCTTCGTAGTCAACTGCAACCTCCAGCGGCTCGACGGCCCGGTGCGCGGCAACGGCAAGATCATCCAGGAGCTGGAGTCGCAGTTCCGCGGCGCCGGCTGGAACGTGATCAAGCTGGTCTGGGACCGCACCTGGGACCCGCTGCTGGCGCAGGACCGCGACGGCATCCTGGTCAACCGGCTGAACACGACGCCGGACGGTCAGTTCCAGACGTACGCGACCGAGACCGGCTCCTATATCCGCGACCACTTCTTCGGTGACGACCAGCGGCTGCGCAAGATGGTCGAGGGCATGACCGACGACCAGATCCTGCACCTGGGCCGCGGCGGTCACGACCACAAGAAGATCTACGCGGCGTACTCGGCGGCCAAGGCCCACAAGGGCCAGCCGACGGTGATCCTCGCGCAGACCGTCAAGGGCTGGACGCTCGGCCCGAACTTCGAGGGCCGCAACGCGACCCACCAGATGAAGAAACTGACGGTCGACGACCTCAAGCGGTTCCGCGACCGGCTGCACCTGCCGATCCCGGACAAGGAGCTGGAGTCCGGCCTCCCGCCCTACTACCACCCGGGTCGGGACTCGGAGGAGATCGCGTACATGCACGACCGCCGCAAGGCGCTGGGCGGCTACGCGCCGACCCGTGTCGTGCGGGCCAAGCCGCTCAAGCTGCCGGGCGACAAGACCTACGCCACGCTGAAGAAGGGCACCGGTCAGCAGCAGATCGCCACCACCATGGCGTTCGTCCGGCTGCTGAAGGACCTGATGCGGGACAAGGAGATCGGCAAGCGGTTCGTGCCGATCGCGCCCGACGAGTACCGCACCTTCGGCATGGACTCCCTCTTCCCCTCGGCGAAGATCTACTCGCCGCTGGGCCAGATGTACGAGTCGGTCGACCGTGAGCTGCTGCTGGCCTACAAGGAGTCGCCGACCGGTCAGATGCTGCACGACGGCATCTCCGAGGCGGGCTGTACGGCCTCGCTGATCGCGGCGGGCTCCGCGTACGCCACACATGGCGAGCCGCTGATCCCGGTCTACGTCTTCTACTCGATGTTCGGCTTCCAGCGCACCGGTGACCAGTTCTGGCAGATGGCCGACCAGCTGGCGCGCGGCTTCGTACTGGGCGCGACCGCCGGTCGTACGACCCTGACCGGTGAGGGTCTCCAGCACGCGGACGGCCACTCCCAGCTGCTGGCCTCGACCAACCCGGCGGTCGTCGCGTACGACCCGGCGTTCGGCTTCGAGATCGCCCATATCGTCCAGGACGGTCTGCGTCGGATGTACGGCGAGAACAGTGAGGACGTCTTCTACTACCTCACCGTCTACAACGAGCCGATCCAGCACCCGGCCGAGCCGGAGGGCGTGGACCGCGAGGGCATCCTCAAGGGCCTCTACCGCTACCGGCAGGGCGAGAAGGGCTCCGTACCGGCGCAGATCCTCGCCTCCGGAGTCGCGGTGCCGTGGGCGCTCGAGGCCCAGCGCATCCTGGCCGAGGACTGGAACGTCAAGGCGGACGTCTGGTCGGCCACGTCCTGGAACGAGCTGCGCCGGGACGCCATCGAGGTGGAGGAGCACAATCTGCTCCACCCGGAGGAGGAGCAGCGCGTTCCGTACGTCACCCGGAAGCTCGCGGACGTGGAGGGCCCGAAGGTGGCCGTCTCCGACTGGATGCGTGCGGTTCCCGACCAGATCGCGCGCTGGGTGCCCGGCACGTACCAGTCGCTGGGCGCGGACGGCTTCGGCTTCGCCGACACCCGCGGCGCGGCGCGGCGCTTCTTCCACATCGACGCCGAGTCGATCGTGCTCGGCGTCCTGACGGAGCTGGCCCGCGACGGCAAGATCGACCGCTCGGCCCTCAAGCAGGCGATCGACCGCTACCAGCTCCTGGACGTGGCCGCCGCCGACCCGGGCCCGGCGGGCGGCGACGCGTAGCCGTCTTCGACGGCCGTAAGCCGCCCACGACGGCAGCGAGCTGAACGCGGGGCGGGCTGGTCCTCCAGGC
>NZ_JBHYVB010000127.1:7651-34830 GCF_042750115.1 Streptomyces sp. NPDC059455 | reverse complement strand
GTCCTGGTGCGGTCAGCCGCAAGGCGCCGAATCGGCCTCGAGGGGGCACCGCCCGGACGAAGTCCGGGGGAGGGCCTACTCGGTCGGTTCGGCAACGCCGCAGGGGGCACCTCCCGGCGGTAGCCGGGGGCGGCCGTGCCAGGGCGGTGAGCGGGGCACACCTTGGCTGACGCGGCACTAGCTTGAGACGACATGAGCGAAGCCCCGGAGGGCGGCGGGGCGGCCCGGTCAGAGCCGGGTGAGGTAGCCGGGCACCGGCGTGTCGGGTGCGAGGTCGTCGGCGGGGACCGGCGCGCCGTAGGTGTGGGACACCGGCACCACACCGCTCCAGTGGGGGAGTTCCAGGTCCTCGTCGTCGTCGCTTGGCCCGCCGGTACGGAGCTTCGCGGAGACCTCTTCGAGGTCGAGGCGGAGCACCGCGGTGGCGGCCAGCTCCTTGGCGTTGGCGGGCCGGGAGTCGGCGGCGCGGCCCGGCACCACATGGTCCACCAGGGCGTCCAGGGCCGCGGTGCGCTCGGCCGGATCGGTCACCGGGCGGGCGGTGCCGTGCACCACCACCGAGCGGTAGTTGATGGAGTGGTGGAACGCCGAGCGGGCCAGGACCAGCCCGTCGACATGGGTCACGGTGAGACACACCGGCAGCCCCGGTTCCTCGGCGCCCGGCCCGCCCGCCATGCGCAGCGGCCGCGCCCCCGTCGAGCCATGGACGTACAGCCGCGCCCCGACCCGGCAGTAGAGGGTGGGCAGGACGACGGGGGCGCCATCGCGTATGAAGCCCAGATGGCAGACGTAGCCCTCGTCGAGGATCGCGTGCACCACCTCCCGGTCGTACGAGGCGCGCTCGCGGGAGCGGGTGGGCACGGTGCGGTCGGTCGGCGGGTAGGCGTTGTCGGGCGCGTTGGTCGCGGCGGTGGCGTCCGGGGCGGGCATTTGCGTCCTCCATTGCACTAGTGCAAAATAGCATTTGTGCTAGGAGAATATCCGATCGCGGGTCGTCGCGCAGCCGAGATCGCGGCCAGTGTGGAGCGCGCGGTCGGCGCCGGTGAGCTGCCGCCGGGCCAACTGCTGCCTCCCCTACGGGAGTTGGCCCAGCGGCTGGGCGTGAATCCCAATACGGTCGCGGCCGCCTACCGTGTGCTGCGCGAACGGGGTGTGATCGAGACGGCGGGGCGCCGGGGCAGCCGGGTGCGCTCCCGTCCGTCCAGCACGCCCCGCGAGTGGATCGGCGTCGAGGCCGCCGGCGCGCGCGATCTGTCGAGCGGCAACCCCGACCCCGCACTGCTGCCCCCGCTCGGCGCGCCGCTCGCGGCGGCAGCGGCGCGCGCGGCGGAGCGCCCCACGCTGTACGGCGCGCCGGACGTCGTCCCCGAGGTGGCCGAGCTCGCCCGGGCCGCCTTCGACGCGGACGGGGTGCCGCCCGGGCCGGTCGCCGTCACCTCCGGTTCGCTCGACGCGATCGAGCGGGTGCTGGCCGCGCATCTGCGGCCCGGTGACGCGGTCGCGGTCGAGGATCCCGGCTGGGGCAGTCTGCTCGATCTGATCCCGGCGCTCGGACTGCGCGCCGTCCCGGTCGGGGTCGACGACGATGGACCGCTGCCCGAGCGGGTGGAGCACGCGCTGGCCCAGGGCGCGCGGGCGCTGGTGGTCACCGACCGGGCGCAGAACCCGACGGGCGCGGCGGTGAGCGCGACACGCGCGCGTGAGCTGCGGGACGTGCTCGCCGCCCACCCCGATGTGCTGCTGATCGAGGACGACCATGGGCACGGCATCGTGGACGTCCCCCTGCGCCCCCTGGCCGGGCGCACCGACCACTGGGCGCTGGTCCGTTCCACCGCCAAGGCGTACGGCCCCGATCTGCGGCTCGCCGTGCTCACCGGCGACGCCGTCACCCTGGACCGGGTGCGCGGCCGCCAGCGGCTGGGCCCGGGCTGGGTCAGCCATCTGCTGCAGGACGCGGTCGCCTGGCTGTGGAGGACGGGCGCGGTCGACCCGGCGGCGGTGGCGGCGTCGTACGACACGCGGCGCGCGGCGCTGGTGCGGGCGCTGCGCGAGCGGGGGATCGCCGCGCACGGGCGCGGCGGGATGAATGTGTGGGTGCCGGTCCCGGACGAGCCCGGCGCGGTCGCCCGGCTGCTGGCCGCGGGCTGGGCCGTCGCCCCCGGGGCGCGCTTCCGCGTGGCCTCGCCACCGGGGGTGCGGCTGACGGTCTCGCCGCTGGCCGCCGACGAGATCGGGACGGTCGCCGACGCGGTGGCCGCGGCGGCGGGGGCGACGGTATCGGGACGGCTGGACTGAGCGCTCCGCTCGAAGTGTCGCGATGCGCCGTCGGCCGACCGCGGAGCCGTCGTGACTGGTCCCACGCGGCGGAGCCGCATATCGACACAGCCGCGGCTGAGCCGCACATCGACACAGCCCCGCGTCCCTTCGGGGCGCTGCCGAACCGTGGCGGACTTCCTCCGACCTGCTCAGGAGCCTGTGCGATGGACCCGTATGGTTCGGACACGTCCGCCGGACGGGGCCCGGGACGCGCCGGAGCGCCGCTGGGTCAGGGCCGCGCCGATGAGGACGATCACGGCGCCCACCGGCGTGTTCCAGGTGAGGTGCTCCCCGAGGATCGCCACGCCCGCGGTGGTGGCGATCACCGGGACGAAGTACGTGACCATCATCGCCGTCGTCGGGCCGACCTCGTCGACGAGCCCGTACTGGACCAGGAACGCCACCCCGGTGCCCAGCGCGCCCAGGGCGAGCACCGAGAGCAGGGGCAGGACCGGGAAGGAGGTGGGCGTCGTCGCGAACACCGGTGCCACGAGGGCGAGTTGCACCGTGCCGAGCAGCAGCTGCCCGCCGGACATCGACAGATGGGAGTGGCCGGTGTCGCTCAGCGTGCGCCGAACGTACTGCCAGCCGACCGCGTAGCTGGCCGAGGCGAACAGTGCCAGCGCCGTGCCCAGCGGATCCTGGCCGGAGAAGCCCTGCCAGGCGCCCAGCACGATCAACACGCCGATGAAGCCGAGCCCGAGGCCCGCGACACGCTGACGGGTCGGCCGGTCGTCGGAGACCACGACCACCGCGAGCAGCATCCCCCACAGCGGCGAGGCGGCGTTGCAGATTCCGGCCAGGGTGGAGGGGATGGTCAGCTCGGCGTAGGCGAACAGCGAGAACGGCAGCGCGTTCAGGAAGAACGCGGCCACCGCCAGATGGCCCCAGACCCGCGCCCCGCGCGGCAGCCGCTCCCGCTTCACCACCAGCGTCACCAGCAGCACGGCGGTGCCGAACAGCATCCGCCCGAGCGTGACGTACAAGGGGGCGAACGCCTCATTGCCCACCTTGATGAAGAGAAAGCTGAAACCCCAGACCAGGGAGAGCGCGCCGAAGCGGACGCGCCAGTCGAGGAGCGGTCGGCGGACGGGTTCGGAGGGGGAGGGCTCCGCGGTGGAGGCGGCGGCAGGGGGCGCCGAGGCGGCGGCTGAGGTCATGCCTTTACGATGCAGGTTGCAACCTCTTAGAACAAGCGAGAATTCATTCGCGGTATCGCGTAGTATTCCTTACATGAACTTGGATCGCCTCCGCACGCTGCACGCCGTGGCCCGCCACGGATCCGTGAGCGGGGCGGCCGAGGGGCTGCATGTCACCACCTCCGCCGTCTCGCAGCAACTCGCCAAGCTGGAGCGGGAGACCGGTCAGCAATTGCTTGCCAAGAACGGGCGCGGGATCCGGCTCACCGACGCCGGGCGGCTGCTCGCCGACCACGCGGCGCGCATCCTCTCCCAGGTGGAGCTGGCCCAGGCGGATCTGGAGGCGCAGCGCGGCCACGCCGTCGGCGAGCTGCTGCTGGGCGCGTTCCCGACCGCCGTCCGCGGTCTCTTCCCGGACGCGCTGAGCCGGCTGCGCACCGAGCATCCGCAGCTGAATGTGCGGCTCCAGGAGATGGAGCCCAATGAGTCGGTGCCCTCGGTGGTGCGCGGCGACATCGATCTGGCCGTGGTCCTGGACTGGTACAACAAACCGCTGCCGATGCCCGGCGGGCTGGTGAAGGCCGCCCTGCTGGACGACCCGGTGGATGTCGCGATGCCCGCCGACCACCCCCTCGCCGGCCGGCACGCGGTCGAGCCGGAGGACTTCGTGGACGACGAGTGGATCTCCTGGCCCAAGGGCGGGTTCTGTTACGACTGGCTGATGGTGACCCTGCGGAGCAAGGGCATCGAGCCGAGGATCCGGCACACCGCGCATGAGCACCACACCCAGCTCTCGCTGATCGCCGCCGGGCTGGGCATCGCCGTGGTGCCCCGGCTGGGCCGCGGCCCGGTGCCCGAGGGGGTGCGGATGGTGCCCGTCAGCCAGCCCACGATGCGGCGGCACATCTACGCGATCTGGCGCGCCGACGCCGATCGCAGGCCGTCGATCCGGGCGGCGGTCGAGGTGCTGCGGTCGGTCGGCGAGAAGATCATCGACTGACCGTCCCCTGACCCGGGCCGCTCAGCCCTGCGGCATCTTCCGGAAGTCCCAGGAGCGGATCGCCTCGGGGACCAGACGCAGCCAGGCGTGGCGCCCGTCGTGCGGCATGGCGTCCAGGCCGAAGTACTTCGCCGCGAACATCCGCTCCGGCGTGTCGAGTTCGGGGCACGACACGCCGGTGCGCGGCTCCTCGCCGACGGGCACCGCCTCGCCGGAGAGCTCCACCCCGCGCAGTTCGCCGTACTCGTGCCCGTCGTCGACCACCACCGCGATCCGCGGATCGCGGCGCAGCTCGGCCCAGCGGCGGCTGCGGGTCAGGGAGTACAGCCACAGGGCGGTGCCGTCCCAGCAGAACCACAGCGGGCTGATATGCGGCCGCCCGTCCGCGGACACGGTCGCCACCCGGCAGGTGCGCTGTTCGGCGAGGAAGGCGTCCAGCTCGTCCTGGCTCATCATGATGCGACGGTCCCGCCGCTGGGTGACGGTCATCCGACCTGTACCTCCCGGTAACCCGTTGTGCGGCACAGCATGATGGCTCTTCCTTGATGACGCAAGGGACGCTACTCTCCCGCGCCGTGACCCCGAGCCCCCACGAAGACGCCGTGACCCCGCGCGAGGACGCCGCGGCCCCGCGCGGGGACGCCGCGCCCTCGCGCCCCCGCGAAGGCCTCGTGGAACTGCTCCGGCCGGAAGGCTGCGCCCTGCTCACCGTCGAATGCCAGCGCGGTGTGGTGGGGCCGGACAGCGCGCTGCCCGAACTGGCCGCAGTGGCCCAGGAGTCCGGTGCGCTCGGGCGTGTCGCCCAGTTGGTGGCGGCCGCCCACGACACGGGCGTCCAGGTGCTGCACGCGGTGGCCGAGCGGCGCGCCGACGGACGCGGCGCGAGCCGCAACGCACCGCTGTTCCGGGCCGTCGAACGGCTCCCGGTCCGGCAGCTCACCGGAAGCGCGGCGGTGGAGATCGCCGAACCGGTTCCGGTGGCGCCCGAGGACCTGGTCGTACGGCGGCTGCACGGTCTCTCGCCGATCGCCGGGACCGACGTGGACGCGCTGCTGCGCAATCTGGGCCGCCGCACGCTGGTCATCACCGGCGTGTCGGCCAATGTGGCGATCCCGGCCGCCGTCTTCGACGCCGTCAACCTCGGCTATGCGGCCGTCGTGCCCGAGGACGCGATCGCCGGGGTGCCCGCCTCGTACACCCCGGCGATGGTCCGTCACACCCTCGCCCTCGTGGCCGCCGTCACAACGGCCGACGAGGTGGCCGCCTGCTGGCGGCAGACGGCAGTCACGCCATCCAGATCGAACTTCCCTGCACCTTGATCTGCGCGCCCGGCAGCGGCTTCTGCGCCGGGCCGCCCTTCACACTGCCGTCGGTGATGTCGAACTTGCTCTGGTGGCAGGGGCAGTTGATGGTGCCGCCGCTCACATCGCCGACCGAGCAGCCCTGGTGCGTACAGATCGACGAGAACGCCTTGAAGTCACCCGCCTTGGGCTGGGTCACCACGACCTTGTGGTCCTTGAAGACCATGCCGCCGCCCTCGGGGATCTGGGAGGTCTTGGCCAGCTCCATGCCGTCCCCGCCGCCCGACTGGCCTCCCTCCGCGCTCTGCGACGCGCTCTGCGACGGCTGCGCGCCCCCGGCGTCCTGGGCGCTGTCGGCGCCGCCGCCGCCCGAACCGCCGTCGTCGTCCTTGCCGCATGCGGCAAGCGTGGCGGCCAGCCCGGCCGCTCCGGCCGCGGTGACGACGGCACGGCGGGTGGTGCCCTGCCCGGGGATTGCCGACTGCGTCATGGTGGTGCCTCCTGCTAGGGGGACGTTTCACCGTTCTGTACGGACGGCGGGGCCGCCGCGTTCAGCCGTACCCGGGCATCCTCGCGCCCCGGGCCGGAAAATCGCTTTGCCGACCGCCCGGCCGTGCCATGAGAATGCCGGTCCATGGGACATCTGGAGGCCGCACACCTCGCCTACTTCCTGCCCGACGGCCGGCTGCTGCTCGGCGATGTGTCGTTCCGCGTCGCCGAGGGCACGGTGGCCGCCCTGGTCGGGCCCAACGGAGCGGGCAAGACCACGCTGCTGCGGCTCGTCTCCGGCGAGGTGGAGCCGCACGGCGGCACGGTCACGGTCAGCGGCTCCCTGGGGGTGATGCCGCAGTTCATCGGGTCCGTGCGCGATGAGCGGACGGTGCGCGACCTGCTGGTGTCGGTGGCCCAGCCCCGGATCCGCGAGGCCGCCCGCGCGGTGGACGAGGCCGAGCTGGCGATCATGGAGCGGGATGACGAGGCCGCCCAGCTGGCCTACGCCCAGAGCCTGAGCGACTGGGCCGAGGCGCGCGGCTACGAGGCCGAGACGCTTTGGGACATGTGCACCACCGCCGCGCTCGGAGTGCCGTACGAACGGGCCCAGTGGCGCGAGGTGCGCACGCTCAGCGGCGGCGAGCAGAAGCGGCTGGTGCTGGAGGCGCTGCTGCGCGGGCCCGACGATGTGCTGCTGCTGGACGAGCCGGACAACTACCTGGACGTACCGGGCAAGCAGTGGCTGGAGGAGCGGCTGCGCGAGACCCGTAAGACCGTGCTGTTCATCAGCCACGACCGGGAGCTGCTGGCCCGCGCGGCCGCCCGGATCGTCAGCGTCGAGCCGAGCCCGGCGGGCAGCGACGTGTGGGTGCACGGCGGCGGCTTCGCCACCTACCACGAGGCCCGCGAGGAGCGGTTCGAGCGCTTCGAGGAGCTCCGGCGGCGCTGGGACGAGAAACACGCTCAGCTCAAACGGCTGGTGCTGGACATGCAGCGGTACGCGGCCCGCAGCGATGAGATGGCCTCCCGCTACCAGGCCGCCAAGACCCGGCTGCGGAAGTTCGAGGAGGCCGGTCCGCCACCGGAGCCGCCGCGCAAACAGGACATCACCATGCGGCTCGCGGGCGGACGCACCGGGGTGCGGGCGCTGACCTGCCGGGCGCTGGAGCTGGAGGGGCTGATGCGCCCCTTCGACCTGGAGGTCTTCTACGGCGAGCGGGTGGCCGTACTGGGCTCCAACGGCTCGGGCAAGTCCCACTTCCTGCGGCTCCTGGCGGGGCAGAGCGTCGCCCACCGGGGGGAGTGGAAGCTGGGCGCGCGGGTCGTGCCCGGCCACTTCGCCCAGACCCACGCCCATCCGGAGCTCTTCGGGCGCACGCTGGTGGACATCCTGTGGACCGAACACGCCCGGGATCGGGGACGCGCCATGAGCGCGCTACGGCGCTATGAGCTCGACCGCCAGGGCGACCAGACCTTTGACCGGCTCTCGGGCGGTCAGCAGGCCCGGTTCCAGATCCTGCTGCTCGAACTGGCCGGGACGACGGCGCTGCTGCTGGACGAGCCCACGGACAACCTGGACCTGGAGTCGGCCGAGGCGCTGCAGGAAGGGCTCGGAGCCTACGAGGGCACGGTGCTCGCGGTCACCCACGACCGCTGGTTCGCGCGGTCCTTCGACCGCTACCTGGTCTTCGGATCGGACGGCGTCGTCCGCGAGACGGCGGAGCCGGTCTGGGACGAGCGCCGCGTCGACCGGGTCCGCTGAGCGCTCCGCGGGAAGTGGCACGAGGCGCGGTCGTTCATCCGCGGCTGCCGGCGCGTTACGGGAATCCGGGCCGGACACGACATCAGCGCTGGGCGGCGTTGACCGGCACCATCTTCTTCAGCTGCCGCACCGGGTGGAGCGCGGGCGAGCGCTGGATGACCACCATGGCGGCGTCATCGCCCAGCCGCCCGCCGACATGGGCCAGCAGATCGCGGCGGATGTGGTGCAGCAGCCCTTCGGGACCGGAGCCGCACCACTGCGCGACCCGCTGGGCCAGCGGATAGAAGGAACCGTCGGGGGCGCGGGCCTCGATCACTCCGTCCGTGTAGAGCAGCAGCGTGTCGCCGTCCTCGAAGGGCATGGTCTCGGGCGTGCCGGGGTCGCCCGAGCTCCTGGGGAGTTCGCACATGCCCAGCGGCGGGCTGGGATGGGCCGGGTGGAGCGTGGTCACATGGCCGCCGTCCCGCAGCAGCAGGGGCGGCGGATGCCCGCAGTTGGCCATGTACGTCACGGCGCTCTCGTCCGGGATGTCCACCAGCAGGGCGGTGATGAAGTGCTCGCGCAGCTCGTCGTCCGCCTCCGGCCGCGGCTGCTCGGCACCGCCGTGCTCGCCATTCGCGGTGGCGATGTGCTCGGCCAGGTGCCGGCAGACGCTGCGCTCCAGGACATCGGTGAGCTCCAGCAGGCCGGGGATCAGGTGGGCGGCTTCCCGGAAGGCGCCCATCAGCACCGACGCGTCGCTGATGGAGGTCAGCCCCTTGCCCCGGACATCCCCGATGATCAGCCGGGTGCACTTCTTCACCCGGGTCGCGGCGTACAGGTCCCCGCCGATCTGCGCCTCGTCCTCGGCCGCCAGATACAGCGAGGCGACCCGCAGCGGGCCCAGCCGGTGCGGCAGCGGCCGAAGGACGACCCGCTGCGTGGCCTCGGACACCGACCGGACCCGGGCCAGCTCACGGTGGCGCCGCCGCTGCTCCCGGGCGTAGGCCGCGATGAGCAGCGAGAGCACGGCGAGGGCCGCGATCTGCACCTGGTGGTTGACGTCGAAGCCGCCGCGCAGCGCCGCGATGAGTATCTGGGCGGCCACCGCCAGCGCGCCGATCAGCCCGGTGGTCCGGGGACCGGCGAACGACGGGGTGATGGCCGGGGCGACCACCAGCAGGGGGCCGAGGTGGATATGGGACGGGGCCAGCAGATCGACGACGGTGATCACCACGATCAGCCCGACGGGGATCGCCACCAAGGCGTGCCCAGGTTGCCATGGCCTCGTCAGATCGGTCAGCCGTCGGCGAACTCCCACGTCTTCCACTGTGCACCCTCCCGGCTACCGGGGCTCCCTCCCCACCGGGCCCCATGCCCCCTGCCGGCCGGCCCGGCCCCGGCCGATCGCCGCCGGAAGCACCGGGACGGCGGCTTCCCGGTCCTCCAGGCGCCGCAGCTCCTGGGCCGCCGCGCGTTCGATCTCCGACGCCTCCGCTTCCGCCCGCTCCCGGGCGTAGGCGGAAACCAGGCCGTGCAGCCAGAACCGGGGCACGGCGCCGGGGGTGCCCGGGTGGACGACCTTCAGCAGCCGGGTGTCCGCCAGCCGTTCCAGCGCTTCCGCCACGTCGGGCACGGCGAGGCTCGGCAGCTCGGCCCCCGGGGGCGCGGACAGCACCCGGACACCGGACAGTCCGAGCATGCGGAACAGACGGCGATCGTCCTCGGCCAGCCGGTGGTAGGCCGGGGCGAAGCAGGAACGCACGCTCAGCGGGCCATGGGTGAGCTCCTCCAACGGCCTGGACCGGTGCGTCAGCCGGTGGGCGAGGTCACCGAAACTCCAGTGGGGCCGGGCCGCGAGCCTGGCCGCGGCGATGCGCAGGGCGAGCGGCAGACAGCCGCACAGCCGGGCCACCTCACGCGCCGCCGCGAGGTCCCGGTCCACCCTCGAGGTGCCCAGGACCCGACGGAAGAGCATCAGTGCCTGGTGCAGGCTCATATCGGCGTGCTCGACCCTGGAGGTGAAGGGGAGACTGGTCAGCCGCGCCCGGCTGGTGATGATGACCGCGCTCTCCACATTGCCCGGCAGCAGATGCCGGACCTGCGCCTCGTCGGCCGCGTCGTCGAGCACTGTGAGGACGCGCCGGCCGCGGAGGCTGTCACGGAAGCAGGCGGCCTGGGCCCCGATCCCCTCGGGCAGCGCCGACATCGGGTGGTCCAGCGCGAGAAGCATCTGGGCGAGCGCCGCCGCGGGGTCGGTGGGGTGCTTGGTGCTGCCCCCGAGATCGACATAGAGCTGGCCGTCCGGGAACCAGGGGCGCAGCCGGTGCGCCAGATGGACGGCGGTCGCCGTCTTCCCCGCTCCGCCCTGGCCGGTGATGGCGGTGACGGCCGTGGCGGTGCGGTCGCTCGCCGTCAAGGCGGGCGCCAGTACGTCCGTGGTCTCACAGGGCACGAAGTCGGCGATGTCGCCGGGGAGTTGGGAGGGCGCCCGGCGGCTCGCCAGCACCGCGAACGGCGGCCACACGGCGGTCGGTCCGTGGTGCTTCGTCTGCGGTGACAGCAGAGCCCGGTACAGGCGCTGCACATCGGGGGTCGGCTCGGTGCCGAGCTCCTCGGCGAGCTTGGCCCGCAGATCGGCGTAGACGGCCAGGGCCTCGGCGGGACGGCCCGACTGGTGGAGGGCCGACATCAGGTGGCGGTACAGGGTCTCGCGCAGCGGATACCGCTCGATGAGCGGCTTGAGCCTGCTCACCACCTGGGCGTGGGCGCCCATGGCCAGCATCACATCGGTCTGCTCCTCCAGGGCGACCAGCCGCAGTTCGGCCAGCCGGTCGGCCTCCGCCGCGACGCAGTCGCCCGCGTCGGCGTCGCTGAACGCGTCCCCTTCCCAGAGGGAAAGTGCGCGCTCGAGCCTGACCGCCGCCCCGTCGAGATAGCCCTTGTCCCGTTCCCGCATGGCGGCGGCGAGCAGCTTCTCGAACTGCTCGGAGTCGACTTCGGCGGGCACCAGCCGATATCCGCCCGGCTGGGTCGATATTACGGACGTGACGGTGTCCGGTCCGGCCAGGGACCGGAAAAGCGACCTGAGCCGGGACACCCTGACATGCACCGCGTTGACCCGTTTGGTCGGAGGCGGATCCGGCGTTGTCGCCTCGACAATGTGATCGGTCGAGACCGATTGTCCCGCATGGGCTAAGAGTTCGGCCAAGAACGCCCTGTCTCGCCTCCCGACCAGGGTTATCGGCGGGCCTTCCCCGTCGGAGACTCGCAAGGATCCCAGAACGTAGAACTTCACGGCGCGATCGTTGCACGGCACTCGCCCGAAAACCATCCTTGCCGATGGAAGAGTTGATCGGGAACTTGCTCGGGAAGTCGACCAGGGAAGTCGACCGGGAAATGGCTCGCAACCGGCGCGCGCGGCGATACCCGGCGCGCGTGGCGATTGACGCTACGCCACGCCCAATTGCGCAGCAAGCCCCGTGGACACTACCGGTCACGTTGATCGCCGCGCTCGTGATCCCCGCATCGCCGGTGCTAATTTCGGCCGTATGACATCCGCGACTCCGGAGGAACACGTGCCCGCCGGGCAAGGGGCGATCTCCGGCTAAAGCCAACCGGCCTGTTCACTCTTGTCGCCGTGCGCGGTTCGGTGTTCGTCGGTCGTCGGTGCTGCTGCAATTCCTATGGCCGCGCGCCGTTGTCTCCCAGGGTTCCCGGAAGCGGAGAGCGCGGGCTCATATCGCGAGGAACCGTCTTGCTGTCTTCTTTCGGAGTGCTACTGTGAGCCGTTCTGGAATGACCCCGGACGAACTGCGGGAACGTCTGGCTCCGCTGCCGCGGCACGAGCGGCTGGAGATTCTCCTCGGGCTCGTGTGCAGCAAGGTCGCCGAACAACGGGAAACCGGCGACGCGCGGTCCATCGACGCCCACACCCCCTTCCGCGCGCTCGGGCTCGTCCGTGACAAGGCGGCGGCCCTGCTGCGGAGTCTCACCGCGGCCACCGGTGTTCCGCTCTCCTCCGTCGCCGTCTTCGACCACCCCGATCCCGCCGCGCTCGCCGCTCATCTGCTCACTCGGCTCACCGGCCCGGAAGAGGAACTGGCGGAAGGGGAGAGGGCGGAAGACGAGAAGGCGGAGCGCCTGCCGGTGGTGCGCGACCATAGCGGCGGCCGGGCCGAAGACCCCATCGCCATCGTGGGAATGGCCTGCCGCTTCCCCGCCGGGATCACCTCCCCCGAAGAGCTGTGGGAGTTCCTCGAGCAGGGTGGCGACGCCGTCACCGGCTTCCCGGTGGACCGTGAATGGGACGTGGCGGGCATCTATCACCCCGACCCGGAGCACATGGGCACCTCCTACACCCGTTCCGGAGCCTTCATCGGCGATGTCGCCGACTTCGACGCGGATTTCTTCGGCATTTCACCCCGCGAGGCCGTGGCGATGGACCCGCAGCAGCGGCTGCTGCTGGAAGTGGCCTGGGAAGCGGTGGAGCGGACCGGAATAGCACCGCACACCCTGCGTGGGAGTTCCACCGGGGTCTTCATCGGCACCAATGAGCAGGACTATCTGTCGCGCTTCTTCCAGCCCCCCGAGGAGAGCGAGGGATTCCTCATCTCCGGCAACGCGGCGAGCGTCCTGTCCGGCCGGGTCTCCTATGTGCTGGGCCTCCAGGGCCCTTCGGTGAGCGTGGACACCGCGTGCTCCTCCTCCCTCGTGGCCCTGCACCAGGCGTGCCGGTCGCTGCGCGACAGGGAGTGCGACCTGGCGCTCGGCGGGGGAGTGGCGCTGATGTCCTCCCCCGGCGCCTTCATCGACTTCGCCCGCAAACGGGTGCACGCCGCCGACGGCAGGTGCAAGGCGTACGCGGACACCGCCGACGGCACCGGCTGGGGCGAGGGAGCGGGGGTCCTCGTACTGGAGCGGCTGGCCGACGCCCGCCGCGCCGGTCACCGCGTCCTCGCCCTGATCCGCGGCACCGCGGTGAACCAGGACGGCGCCTCCAACGGGCTCTCCGCGCCCAACGGGCCCTCCCAGGAACGGGTGATACGGCAGGCGCTCGCCGACGGCGGGCTGGAGCCGGGCCAGGTGGACGCGGTCGACGGCCACGGCACCGGCACCCCCCTCGGCGACACCATCGAGGCACAGGCGCTGCTGGCCACCTACGGCCGGGGCCGGGACGGGGACCGGCCGCTGTGGCTGGGGTCGATCAAGTCCAACATCGGGCACACCCAGGCGGCCTCCGGTGTCGCCGGCCTCATCAAGATGGTCAAGGCCATGGAGCACCGGTGGCTGCCGAAGACCCTGCACGTCGACACCCCCTCCCGGCGGGTCCCGTGGGACTCGGGCGCGGTGCGGGTGCTGGACAGCGGCCGCGCCTGGCCGGAAGGCGAGGAGCCGATGCGGGCCGGCGTGTCGTCCTTCGGCGTCTCCGGGACCAACGCCCACCTCGTCGTCGAGCAGCCGCCCGCGGTGACCGCCGCTGAGCCCACCACCGGCCCCGCGTCCGCCACCGCGGTGCCGTGGGTGCTGGCCGCCCGGTCCGCCGACGCCCTGCGGGAGCAGGCCGGGCGGCTGCGGACCACGGTGGCGCGGAACACCGCGGCCTCCGTCACCGACATCGGAGCCGCCCTGGCCACCACCCGCTCGCCCTTCACCCACCGGGCGGTGCTCGTCGGATCGGACCGGGAGGCGTTCGAGGACCTCCTCGCGGCCGTCGAGCGGGGCGAAACCGCCGAGAACGCGGTGACCGGCGCCGCCCGCCCCGGCCTCGGCCGCCCCGTGTTCGTCTTCCCCGGCCAGGGTGCCCAGTGGCCCGGGATGGGCGCAGACCTCCTCGACTGGTCGCCCGCCTTCGCCCGTGCCCTCCGCGCGGTCGACGCCGCCTTCGCCCCCCTGGTGACCTGGTCGGTGGAGGACATCCTGCGGCAGCGCCCCGGCGCGCCGTCGCTGGACGAGCCCGAAGTGCTCCAGCCGGTGTCGTTCGCCGTGTCGGTCGCCCTGGCCGAGCTGTGGCGGGCCCACGGTGTGGAACCGGCCGCCGTGCTCGGCCACTCCCAGGGCGAGGTGGCCGCCGCCGTGGTCGCCGGAGCCCTCGGCCTGGAGGACGCCGCCCTGATCATGGTCGTCCGCACCCGGGCCCTGATGCGGCTGCTCGGCAACGGAGCCATGGCGGCGGTGGACCTGCCCCTGGACGAGGTGGAGCGCCGGCTCGGCGGCTACGACGGCGAGATCTCCGTCGCGGCCGTCAACGGCCCCACCCAGATCACCGTCTCCGGCACCCCCGAGGCCGTCGACGCCCTGCTGGGGGAGGTACGCGCGGAAGGCGTCCGGGTGCGCAAGATCCGCGGCGCCGCCGCCGCGGGCCACTCCGCGCAGGTCGAGGCGTTGCGCGAGGAACTGGTCTCCGGACTGGCCGCCGTGATGCCGCGTTCGACGCATATCCCGTTCTACTCCTCGGTGACCGGGGAGCCGCTGGACACCACGCGGCTGGACGCCGGGTACTGGTACGACAACGCCCGCCGGACCGTGCGCTTCGACCTGGCCGTACGGGCCGCGATGGCCGAGGGGCACACGGCGTTCCTGGAGGCCGGTCCGCATCCGCTCCTCACCGCGGCCGTCCAGGACCTGGCGTTCGACGCCCAGGTGTCGGCGGTGGCCGGTGGCTCGCTGCGCCGGAACGAGGACGGGCCCATGTGCTTCCGGCGCGCCGCGGCCGAGTTCTACACGGCCGGGGTCGACATCGACTGGACCACGGCCTTCCCCGACCCGCCCCGCACCCGCGTGGACCTGCCCACCTACCCCTTCCAGCGGCGGCGTTTCTGGCTCAAGGCCGCGGCTCCCACCCAGGCTCCTGCGGCAGGCCCGTCGTCCGCCGCCGCGGACCCGGCACGGGATTCCTTCTGGCGCGCCGTCGAGGACGAGGACCTCACCGCGCTCACCGGTGTCCTCGGCCTGGCCGGCGACGGCCGGGCCGCCGCCCTCGCGGACGTCCTCCCGGCCATGGCCACCTGGCACCGGCGCCACCGTACCGACGACTGGCGCTACCGGATCGCCTGGGAACCCCTCGGGGCGGCGCGCCCGGACCCCGCGGGCGACCGCGCCCCCTGGCTCGTGGCCGTACCGGCGGACCACGCCGAACACGCCGTCACCCGGGCCGTGGTGGACGCGGTGCGCGGGCACACCGAGACGGTGCTGACCCTGGCGGTCGAGGCCAAGGACGACCGGGTGTCCCTCACGGACCGGATCCATGACCTCCTCCCCGGCCAGCCGCTCTCCGGGGCGGTGTCCCTCCTCGCGCTGGACGACGACACGCCGTCCGAGGCCGCCCCCGGCGTACCGGCGGGCACCGCGCACACCGCCGCGCTGATGCAGGCGCTCGGGGACGCGGGGACGGAGGTGCCCCTGGGGATGAACCCGGGGGGCGCAGTCGCCCCCGGCGACGGCGACCCGGTGACCCACCCCGTCCAGGCGCAGACCTGGGCCCTGGGCCGGGTGCTCGCCCTGGAGCACCCCGACCGGTGGGGCGGTGTGATCGACCTGCCCGCCGAGCCGGGTCCGGCCGCGGTGCGCACCCTCACCGCACTGCTCGCCGGCGGCGACGACGATCAGCTCGCCATCCGGGACGCCGGCGTGTTCACCCGCCGCCTGACGCGCGCGGCCGACGCCGCACCGGGCACCGCCGGATGGCGCCCTGACCCCGACGGCACGGTTCTCATCACCGGTGGCACCGGTGCGCTGGCCGGTCATGTCGCCACCTGGCTGGCCGACCAGGGCGCCGGGCACCTGATGCTCGCCGGCCGGCGCGGCCCCGAGGCCCCGGGCGTGGCGGAACGCGTGGCCGAACTCAGGGCGCGCGGCACCGAGGTCACCGTGGTCGCCTGCGACATGCGCGACCGGGACGCGGTACGCGACCTGCTCGCCGGCGTCCCCGGGCGCCACCCGCTCACCGCCGTCGTGCACTGCGCGGGGGTCGGCCGCCTTCAGACCCTGGCCGACACCACACCACAGGACTTCTCCGACGTCTTCGCCGCGAAGGCCGAGGGCGCGCGCCATCTGCACGAACTCACCGAGGAGATGGGCATCCGCCTGGACGCCTTCATCCTCTTCTCGGCCGTCTCCGCGGTGTGGGGCGTCGGCCGCCAGGGCCACTACGGGGCGGCCAACGCCTATCTGCTCGCGCTCGCGGAGCACCGCCGGAGCCGGGGCCTCGCCGCCACCGCGGTCGCCTGGACCGGCTGGACCGGGGGCGGTATGGCCGTGGAGGACGCCTCGCAGGAGACCCTGCGGCGGCACGGCCTGCCCGACGGCGCCTTCGACCGCCTCGGCATGACCAAGGAGGAGGCCGCCGCCGAGACCGGAGAGCTCTGGGGGTTGCGCGGTATCGACCCGCGGACCCAGCTGGAGGTCCTGCGCACGGCCCTGGACCGCGGCGACGCGGTCACCATGGTGGCCGACGTGGACTGGGAACGGTTCACCACCGGATACGCGTCCGCGCGCCGCCGGCCGCTGCTGGCCGGGATCCCGGAGGCGCTGGCGCTGATGGAGCGCCTCGACGCCCCGGCCACCGAGCCGACCGGCGAGGGCGACGGCTCCGGCGCGGCGCGGACGCCCGAGGACTGGCAGCGCGGCCTGGCCTCCGCCACCCCCGAGGAGCAGCGGGCCCGCGTCCTGGAACTGGTCCGCGACCGGCTCGCCGAGGTCCTGGGGCACGGCTCGCCCGAGGACGTCGACCCCGACCGCCCGTTCCTCGAGATGGGCCTCGACTCCGTCTCGGCGGTCCAACTGCGCAACCGCCTCGGCACCGCGGTGGGGCTGCGGCTGCCCGCGACCATCGCCTTCAACCACCCGACCCCGCGCGAACTCGCCGGATACGTATGGTCCAATGTGGCGCCGCCCGCCGCCGAGGCCGACGGCGCCGCAACGGAGGGCACCCCCGCCGAAGCCCCGGCCGTCGCCCCCACCGCGGCGTCCGACGACACCCTGGTCCAGCTCTACAACTACGCCTGCGCCCACGGCCACGTGGACGAGGCGGTGAAGATGCTGTACGTCGCGGGACAGCTGCGCCCCGCCTACTCCGCTCCGGACGAGCCGGCCTCCCGCCCCGTACCGGTGCGTCTGGCGGAGGGCCCGGACCGGCCCTCGCTCATCTGCCTCACCCCCTACGTCGCACCCGCGGGCGCCCACCAGTACGCGCGCTTCGCCGCGCCCTTCCGGGGCGTCAGGGATCTGTGGGCGCTCTCCCACCCCGGTTTCGCCAAGGGCGAGCCGCTCCCCGCCGACCTCGACACGCTCTTCGCCACCCAGGCGCGGACGGTGCTCGACACGGCGGGGGACACGCCGTTCGTCCTGCTCGGCTATTCCTCCGGTGGCTGGGTCGCCCACGGCACCGCGGCCCGGCTCGAGGAACTCGGCCGGCCGCCCGCCGCGGTGGTGATGCTGGACAGCTTCAGCCTGCGCCACCGCGAGGACAACCGGGTCTTCTCGACGATGATGAACCAGCACCACGAGCGGGAGGGGGACCTGGAGGTCCCGCCCGAGGAGCTCACGGCCATGGGCCGCTACCTGCCGATGTTCCACCAGTGGAGCGACATCCCCGCCCTCTCCGTGCCCACCCTGCTGGTACGGGCCGAGGAGCAGGCCGTGCTGAACCCCGAGACCGGGGCCGTCACACCGCCGCCGGAGCACGTGGACATCACGGTTCCGACCCCCGGCAACCACTACTCGATGATGCAGGAACACGCCCCGCGCACCGCCGAGGCCGTCCGGACATGGCTGGCGGACACCTTCGCCACCCGATGAGCCCGCACTCGGTCCGCGCCCTGATTCCCGCGGTCCGCGCCCTGTCGTCCGCAGCACGTGAACGCAGTAAGTGAACGCAGCACATGAACGCAGTACGTGAACCCAGCATGTGAATGAGGAGCCCCCTTCCATGGTCAAATCCCTCTACGAGCTCGGTGAACTGCCCCCGCTGGGCGAGGTCCCCCAGCAGATGTACGCCTCCCTCATCCGCCAGGATCGCTTCGGAGAGCCGGTCAAGGCGTTCCGCACCGAGGTGGTCGACGTCCCCGCCGTCGGGCCCGGCCAGGTGCTGGTCTATGTGATGGCCGCGGGCATCAACTACAACAACGTCTGGGCCGCCAGCGGCCGGCCCGTCGACGTCATCGCCGCACGGCAGAAGTTCGGTCTCCCCGAGGACTTCCACATCGGCGGTTCGGAGGGCTCCGGGGTGGTGTGGGCGGTCGGCCCCGGTGTCCGCCACGTTCGGCCCGGAGACCAGGTGGTCCTCTCCGGAGGGCAGTGGGACGAGACGGCCGAGGACATCCGCCTCAGCGGCGAGCCCCCGTTCTCCAGCTCCGCCCTGGCCTGGGGGTATGAGACCAACTACGGCTCGTTCGCCCAGTTCTGCCTGGTCAACGAGGTCCAATGCCACCCCAAGCCGGAGAATCTCTCCTGGGAGGCGGCGGCCTGTTTCATGCTCTCGGCGCCCACCGCGTACCGCCAGCTCTTCGGCTGGCCGGGCCATACGGTGCGCCCCGGCGACCCGGTGCTCATCTGGGGCGGCGCGGGCGGCCTCGGCTCCAGCGCCATCCAGCTGACCCGGATGGTCGGCGGCATTCCCATCGCCGTGGTGTCCGACGACCGGCGTGCCGAGTTCTGCCTCGAACTCGGCGCCCGGGGGGTCATCAACCGCAATGACTTCGACCACTGGGGCCGGCTCCCCGACGCGGACGACGAGGAGGGCATGGCCCGCTTCCTGCGCGGCGCGCGGGCCTTCGGCAAGAAGATCTGGGAGATCCTCGGCGAGCGCGCCGCACCGAGGATCGTCTTCGAGCACAGCGGCCAGGCGACCCTGCCCACCTCCGTCTACCTGTGCGCCACCGGCGGCATGGTGGTGATCTGCGGCGGCACCTCCGGCTACAACGGGGACATCGACCTGCGCCACCTCTGGATGCGGTCCAAGCGGCTCCAGGGTTCGCACGGCGCCAACACCCGGGAGTTCCGCGAGGTGACCAAGCTGGTGAGCGAGGGCGTCCTCGACCCCTGCCTCACCCGCTGCGACGACTTCGAGGGAGTCGGCCGGCTGCACCAGCTGATGCACGACAACACCCACCCCGGCGGCAACATGTCCGTCCTCGTCAACGCCCCCGAGCGCGGCATGAACACCCTGCCTGCCTGATCGGGCCACCCATACGCCCAGGAGAACACCGTGCACCAACCCCCTCATGCCGCCGAGCGGCCGGCACCGGAGCCGGGGGCGGCGCCCGCCCCCCGCACCGTCCATCCGCTCGAGATGGCGAACGGCACCAGACTGTGGCTCGTCACCGGATACGCGCCGGTGCGCCAGGCGCTGTCGGACCCCCGGTTCGCCAAGGACTCCTGGCAGATCATGCGGATCCTGCGGGACCGCAGGATCCAGGCCCATCAGGAGATCTTCAGCCAGGCGCTCAGCCACCACATGCTCAACACCGATCCGCCCGAGCACCACCGGCTGCGGCACATGGTGAACAAGAGCTTCACCCAGCGCCGGGTGCAGCGGCTGCGGCCCCGTATCGAGCAGATCACCGATCAACTGCTGGACGCCGTCCAGGGGCGGGACTCGGTCGACCTCATCGACGCGCTGGCCTTCCCGCTGCCCATCACCGTGATGTGCGAACTGCTCGGTGTCCCCGAGGAGGACCGGCGCACCTTCAGGTCCTGGACCAACGCCTTCGTCCTGGCGGTCGAGCCCGAGGTCTTCAGGGACGCGAGCGTCTCCATGGACGCGTACATCCGTGAGCTGGTGGCCGCCAAACGCGCGGCGCCCGGGGACGACATGATCTCGGCCCTCGCCACCGAGGACAGCGAGTCGGCGCTGGACGACGAGGAAATCGCGGCCATGGCCGTGCTGTTGCTCGCGGCCGGCCATGAGACCACCGTGAACCTCATCGGCAACGGCGCACTGGCCCTGGTGACCCACCCCGACCAGTTCGCCGCCCTGCGCGCCGACCGCTCCCTGCTGCCCGGGGCCATCGAGGAGTTCCTGCGCTACGAGAGCCCGGTCAACCAGGCGACTATGCGCTTCACCAAGGAGCCGGTCGAGATCGGCGGCGTGCTCATCCCACAGGACGAGTTCGTGATGGTGAACGTGGATTCCGCCAACCACGACCCCGAGCGATTCCCCCAGCCCGGTCGGCTGGACCTTCAGCGGGACGCCCGAGGCCATGTCTCCTTCGGGCACGGCATCCACTTCTGCCTCGGCGCGCCGCTGGCCCGGCTGGAGGCCGAAGTCGTCTTCACCAAGCTGCTCGACCGCTTCGAGACGATCGAACTCGCCACTACGGTGGCCCAGCTGGAATGGCGCAGCAGCACTCTGATGCGCGGGCTGGAAAGCCTGCCGCTGCGCATGGCATAAGCCGGAACATGGACAACTCGACGCTACTGGCGAGGCGTTGTTGGCAGCATGTGTCCGAAACTCTTGAATCCCTTGATCGGCCGAACGTAATGTCCTGGAGCGTCGGCCCCAACAAATGCGAAGAAGGCAGAGGAAGAGCAAATGAACGCACTTGTGCAGGAGCGCCGCGATGACATCAAGGAAATCGTCTGCGACATCCTTGAAATCGACCCGGAGGAATTGAAGGACAGCAGCCTTCTGAAGGAGGACCACGACGCCGACTCCCTGCGGGCCATCGAGATCCTGGCCGCCCTGGAGAAGACGTTCGGAATCTCCATCGACCAGGCGGAGATGGCGCGCATGGTGAACCTCGACGGCATTTACTCGGTGGTCGCCGAGGCGGGCGAAAAGTAAGAGCGGAACGGGACTTCGAACGGCCGGCCGGGAGTTGAGGAGAAAGCGGGATCATGCGGAGCGAGGCCCCTCACCGAGTCGTTGTCACCGGTATGGGAGCGATATCCAGCATCGGCATCGGAACGACTGACTTTCTCACCGGGCTGCGCTCCGGGCGCAGCGAGGTGCGGCCCATCACGGCGTTCGACACCGAGGGATTCGCCCATGCCATGGGGTGCGAGGTGACGGGCTTCGCCCCCGAGGACCACATCCGCAACGTCCCCCTGCACACGCTGGGCCGGGCGGGCCAGTTCTCGGTGTCGGCCGCCCGGATGGCCGTCGCGGACGCCGGGCTGGATGAGGCGGACCTGCGGGCCCGCCGGGGTCTGACCGCGATCGGCACCACCGACGGCGAGGCCAGGGACATGGACCGGCTGGTCGAGACCGAGGTCTCGAAGGGGCCCGAGGCGATGGACCCGGTGGTGGCCGAGCGGGTCACCGCGGGCCGGCTGTCGTCGGCGGTGGCGCGCGAGTTGGGCCTGCGCTCGGTGGAGGCGGTCACACTGCCCACCGCCTGCGCCGCCGGGAACTACGCCATCGGCTACGGGTACGACGCCATCAGCTCCGGGGACGTGGACTACGCGCTGTGCGGCGGCGCCGACGCGCTCTGCCGCAAGACGTTCACCGGCTTCTACCGGATCGGCACCATCGCGCCCGAGAAGTGCCGACCTTTCGACAAGGACCGCCAGGGAATACTCACCGGCGAGGGCGCGGGGGTTCTGGTCCTGGAGAATCTGGAGTCCGCCCGGGCGCGGGGCGCGCGCATCCATGCGGAAGTGCTCGGGTTCGCCTTGAACTGTGATGCGTACCATCCGGTCGCACCCGATGAGGACAGCGTGGCCGACTGCATGCGGCTCGCGCTGGAGAATGCCGGAGTGGGGCCCGGAGATGTCGATTTCATCTCCGCCCACGGCACCGGGACCCGGGCCAACGACGTGACCGAGGCCGCCGCCGTGCGCCGGGTGTTCGGGGCGGACACGGCCCCGCGCACGATTTCCATGAAATCGATGCTCGGGCACAGCATGGGAGCCGCGAGCGCGCTGGCCTCGATCGGCTGTGTGCTCGCCATTGTCGAAGGGTTCATCCCGCCCACGATCAACCATGTCGAGACCGATCCCGAATGCGGCCTCGACTGTGTGCCCAATGAGGCCGTCGCCGCCAAACCGAGAGTTGTGCAGAACAACGGTCTCGCCTTCGGGGGAAACAACGCTGTGCTGATCTTGGGCAAATATGAGGAGGAACAGACGTGGCACGGGTGAACGACCGCACGAGAGGGTCCCGATGAACTGGGCGATAACCGGTACCGGTGCGGTGGCCAGCATCGGACAGGACGCCGACGAGGTCTTCGACGCCCTCTGCGCGGGGCGCAGTGGACGCGCCCCGCTGCGCGGCTTCGACAGCCGCGCCTACCGGGCCGCACACGCCTACGAGATCGACGACCGCCCCGCGGACGGCACCGTTGTGCCGTCCCGCGCGACCGCCTGGCTGCTGCGGGCGGTGGCCGAGGCACTGCGCGACGCCGGTCTCGACGAGGATCTCTCCTCCACCCCGGTGATCGTCGGCACCGGACTGCGGGAACTGCGGTCCGTCGAGCTCAAGTGGTGCGAGGACGCCGACTTCGACCTCAGCGGACTCCACTTCGGGACCGCGCTGCGCGAGCGCTTCGGGGCCACCTGGACCTACACGATCTCCAACGCGTGTTCGGCGTCCCTGCACGCCCTGGCCATGGGGAGCGACCTGCTCACCGCGGGCACCGCCGAGGCGGTGGTGGTGGCCGGTGTGGACACCATCACCGCGAGCATGTTCGGGCTGCTGGACCGGGTGCAGCTGGACCCCCCGGACCGGGTGCGGCCCTTCGACCGGAACCGCCGGGGCACCCTCATGGGCGACGGCGCCGCGGCCGTGGTGCTCACGCGGGAGGACCACCCCGCGGCCCGCCTGGCCAGGGGCCGGCTCCGGGCCGCGAGCATGAACTGCGACGCCTCCCACCCGACCGCACCCGACCCGGCCGGTATCGCCCAGGCCATCCGCCTGGCGCATGAGCAGGCCGGTATCAAGGCCGACGACGTCGACCTGATCCTGCTGCACGGCACCGGAACCTCCCTCAACGACGAGGCGGAGGCCACGGCCCTGTGCGACGTCTTCGGCGGCGGGATCGGCCGACCGCTGATGACGGCGGTGAAGTCCATGACCGGGCACACCTCGGGCGGATCGGGACTGCTCGGCCTGATCGTCGCCGCCCGCGCCCTGGCCGCGGGCCGGGTCCCGCCGACCATCGCCCTGGACACCCCGGCCGGGGCCGCCGGGCGGTTCCGCTTCGCGACCGGGTCCACCCCGCCGGAGGAGACGGAGCGGCTGCGGATCGCGCAGGTCGACGCGTTCGGCTTCGGCGGGGTCAACGCGGTCGCCATCGTGGAAGGAGTGGCCGCGTGACATCCGCACCTGACGCCGTCGTGACCGCATCTGACGCCGTTGTGACCGCGCCTGACGCCGTCGTGACCGGCGTCGGCCTGGCGCTGCCGGGCGCCCGCCACGCCGCGGACCTGCTGCGCACCACCCGGGAGCCCGCCGAGCCAGTGGACCCCGGCACCCTGATCGGCCGCCGGGGCCTGCGCTACAAGGACCGGGCCACCCAGCTCGCCCTGTGCGCCGCACGGGACGTCCTGCGCTCATCCGGGCTGCTGCCGGCCGACGGCGAGGGCGGACTGACCGTTCCCGGGGACTCGGTCGGCGTCGCCGTCAGCTCCAACCTCGGCAATCTGGACACCGTCTGCGAAGTGGCCTCGGCCATCGCGGCGGAGACGACCTCGCGCATCAGCCCCATGGCGCTGCCCAACGCGTCGAGCAATGTGATCGCCTCCTCGGTGGCGCTGCAGCACGGGCTGCGCGGCCCCAACCTGATGTTCTGCAACGGGCCGACCTCGGGGCTCGACGCGGTGTACTGGGCCGCGGCCCTGGTCGCCGCCGGCCGGTGCGACCGGGTGGTCGTCATCGGCGTGGAGACCGCCAACCCCGTGGTGGAAGGGCTGCTCGGCGAGGCGGCGGAGCACCTGCTGGACGGCGCCGTCGCCCTGGTCGTCGAGAGCGGTCCGGCCGCCCGCGCCCGCGGCGCGCGGCCGATGGCCGCCCTGGGGCCGTACACCCGGCAGGGAAGTGTCCGGGCCGTGGTCGAGCGGGTGCTCCCCGAGGGACGCCCCGCCCCCGGTATCTGGCTCACCTCCCAGGAGAAGCCCCCGGCCCCCGGCACGCCCGGTTTCCCCGACGCGCCACGCCATGACCCGACCGGCGTGTTCGGACGGGCCGACGGCGCCCTGGGCGTGCTCCAGTGCGCCGCCGCCGTCGGCCGGTTCGGCTCCTACCCCACCGGAACGGCGCTGATCACCACGGGTGAGGACACCGATGACGCGGTCGCGGGCCTGCTGCTGCGCTCCGCCCGGGAGGAGCACAGGTGAGCGTGGACCCCGGCCGGTACGCCACCCCGGCACGCCGGTCCGGCGGCGAGGCGGAGCAGCAGCCGGTGATCGTGCGGTGCGCCCGGCGGGCCCTGGCCCCCGACCCGCTGCGGGTGCTGCTGCTGCACGGGCTGTGCAGCAACGGCGGCGTCTGGGACCCCTTCCTGCCGCTGGCCGACCCGCGGTGCGAGCTGTGGACCGCCGACCTGCCGTGGCGGGGCACCGGGGTGCACGGCTGGACCGGCCGCCCCGTAGAGACCTGGGCCGATCAGGCGGTGGCCGCCGTACCGGGCGGGCCCGACGTCGTCATCGCGCACTCCTTCGGCACCAGCGCCGCGCTGACCTGGCTGGACCGGTGGAGCACCGGCGGCGCGGACACCCGGGGGCCGAGCGCCGTGGTGCTCGTCTCCCCGCTGTACCGGGCCACGGCCGAGGAGTTCGACTGGAACTCGCTCGCCTACTACGTCAACAACTTCGACCGGATCCTCATCGAGGGCATGCACATGGGGCCCAGCAGGCGTCTCCCCGAGGAGCGCCGGAACACCATCGCCATGAAGATCCGCGATCTGGTCAGCCCCTACGGGTGGTTCCAGTTCTTCGGCACGTATCTGCGGATGCCGCAGATGCGCACCGAACGGATGACGATGCCGTTCTTCCTCGTCAGCGGCGGCGAGGACATGGTGGCCGCCCCCGCCGACGCGGAGGCGCTCGCCAAGTCGCTTCCCGACGCGTCCGTGCACGTCCTGCCGTGCCACGGACACTTCCCGATGGTCACGGCGGCCGAAGAGTTCGCCGACCTCACCAACACGTTCCTGCGGACCCGGCTGCCGGGTCCGCCGTCAGGATCCCCTCACCTCACCATGGAGCACAACCGATGACCACCGACACCGAGCCCGCGCTGGAACCGCTGCTCGCCAAGAGCACACAGGTGGCCCTGCGGCCCCGGTACGAAGGCTCGAACATCTGCACCTGGATCGGGTTCAAGCATGTCAACTACCTGATCGAGGAAGCCGTTCTCGAGCACTTCCGCAGCGCCGGGATACCCGCCCGGGCCCTGTTCGAGGACTACGGCCTGGGGCTGGATCTCGTCGGCCTGGACACCCGCATCCTGCACGCCCTGCACATGGACGACCTCGTGGAGACCCGGGTCGAACCGGCGACCAAGGACACCGACGACGTCCTCCGCTTCCGGGTCACACTCAGCCTGGAGCGGGGCGGGCAGCGGCTCAAGGCGGCCACCTCCAAGGTCGCGGTCTCCCTGCGGCGCAGCGACTTCCTGCCCCCCGAGGGGGAGCCGCCGGCCGAACTGGCCCGGTTCGTGGTGTCCAGGCTGGGCGCCGGGCAGGCGCAGTCGCCCCCCGCCGCCGTGCCCGCCGACGGCCGCGCGCTCTCCCTCGGCCGGGGCACGACCGGCGCCGACCCGGTGCTGGACCAGCTGACCGCCGGGGAGAACGCCTTCGGCTGGAAGTGGCGCATCCCGTACCCGTACTGCCACTTCAGCGAGCGCATCCAGATGTCCGGCTATCTGCGCCAGATGGAGGAGGTGGTCGACCTCTTCCTGGCCGACCGGGGCATCTCCATCAAGCAGCTGCTCGAGGACCGCAAGTGGATACCCGTCGTCCCGCACTCCGCCATTCACGTCCTCGACGAGGCGCTGATGGAGGAGGACCTCTACACCGTCTACACGGTCGAGGACGTGTTCAAGGACTTCACCTACACCTCCCGCATGGACTGCTACGTGGTGCGTGAGGGCCGGCTGGTGCGGACCGCCACCGGCACCATCACCCACGGCTACGCGGAGATCGAGAGCCGCCGCGACTGGTCCCTGGTCACCTTCGACGACCGCGTCCTGCGCGCCCTCGGCGGCGAGCCGGCCGCCGACTGACGGCCAGGGCACGGACGGACGCTGACGGACCGGACGCCGACGGACCCGGAGACATCTGAAGCCATGAACGAATACCTGCTGATCGAGAGCGGCGGCCCGCCGGCCGGTCCGGGCAGCCACCGGTTCGCCGGCGACGCCGCCCAACTGGTGCGCGAGGGCGAGGACGTAGCGCTGTTCCTGGTCGAGAACGGCGTGGCCGGGGCGGTGCGGGGAGCCATGCCCGAACTCGACGCCCTGCTGTGGCTCGGCGGCCGGCTGTGGGTGGACGCGTTCTCGCTGCGCCAGCGGGCCGTCGACGCCGAGGACCTGGTGCCCGGCGCCCGGCTGGTGGAGATGCGGGACGTGGCGCGGAAGCTGCTGAGTCCCGCGGTGCGAGTGGTGTGGCACTGACATGGTCTTCGCCGTTCGCCACACCGATGTGATGCTGAAGCTGCTGGGCGCGCCCCACCAGTCCGATCTGGTGACCAGCGCGCTCCGGCTGGCGCAGGCCCTGCTGGACGAGGGCTCCGCCGTACAGGTCTGGGCCTGCGGCGACGCCACCGGGCTCACCTGCGCCGCCTTCGGCGACAGCAAACCCGTCAACGTCGCCGAGCGCACGGTGGACCACCCCTCCACCGGCACGGTGATACGGGAGCTGCTCACCGCCTACCCCGACCGCCTGGACTGGTACGTCTGCCGCTTCTGCTGTGCGGAGCGCGGCAGGTCCGAGCAGATCGCCGAGGTGCTCAAGCGCCCGCCGAGCCAGTTCTGGCAGCACATACGGGCCACCGACAAGGTCGTGGCGATGGGGGTCTGCTGAACCGTGGCCACGACCGACAACACCCTGCTGATCATCGAGCGCGCCCATCGGGGCGCGGTCGAGACCCAGTTCGCCGACACCCTCTTCTTCGTCCGTGAGCTGCACCGGCAGAGCGGCGGCGTCCATGTGGTGCTGCGCGGGCTCGCCGCCCCGGACGCCGGGGGCCCCCACTAAGAGGCGGCCCCTCCCCTCCCCCGGCGGCCGCGCGCCACCCGCCCCCCCCCCCCCCCG
>NZ_JBHYVB010000127.1:0-7641 GCF_042750115.1 Streptomyces sp. NPDC059455 | reverse complement strand
CTCTGTGTGTGGTCTGTTGTGCCGCGCGCGGGGGGGGGGGGCGGGGTGGTGGGGCGGGGGGGGGGGGGCGCGTCGTTGGTGGAGCCACCCCCCGCCCCGCGCCGCCCCCCTGCGCATCGCCGGGCGGACGCTCGACACGCTCCCCGACCCGCGCCGGCTGCTCCGGCAACTCCTCGACGACGGCGCCACCGTGTTCGTGGAGGAGGCCGATCTGTCCGCGCTGGGCGCCCGAGCGCGGGAGCGGTTGCTCCCCGGAGTGCGCCGCGTGGCCGGGGCCGAGCTGGTGAGCCGCTGGTCCGACTACGCGCGGGTGTGGTTCTTCTGACCCCCGCCCGCGCCCACCCCCATCCGCCCCCCGCCCGCGCCCGCGCCCGAAGGAAACAACCGTCCATGGTCTCCACCGACACGGCCGGCAGCCCGGTCATCTCCGCCTGGTCCGCGATCTCCCCGCTCGGGCTGGGCAGCGCCGAGTTCTCCCGGGGGCTGGGCTCCGGCCGCCGGGCCGCGGTCCGGCTGGACCGCGAGGAGTGGCAGGTGCCGTTCGATGAGGCGTGCCTGGTCCCCGGCTTCGACATCCGGGGGCTGCTGGGCCGCAAGGGCACCCGCTCGATGGACCGGATCACCGGCCTGGCCGTGGTCGCCCTTGGCCGGCTGCTCGCCACCGGCGACGCCGGGCGGCTGCCGGGGATCGCCGAGGACACCGGCCTGGTGCTCGGCACCAGCACCGGAAGCGCCCAGAGCATGATGAACTTCACCCGGGACTCCCTGGTGGGGGACCGTCCCTATCTGGTCGACCCGGCGCGTTTCCCCAACACCGTGATGAACTGCGCCGCCGGGCAGTCGGCCATCTGGCACCGCCTCAAGGGCCCCAACACCACGATCGCCGGGGGCAGGGCCACCGGACTGCTGGCCCTGCGGTACGCGCTGCGGCTGCACCGGGCGGGTCGCGCGCGGACCCTGCTGTGCGGCGCGGTCGAGGAGTTCTCCACGGCCCGCGCCTGGCTCGCCTGGCACGCGCGGGGAGTCACCGGCGACGACGGGCGGCGCGACGCGGTCCTCGGCGAGGGCGCCGCGGTGTGGCTGCTCGAGGACGCCGAGGACGCCCGGGCCCACGGTCGGCGCGGTATCGCGGAGGTCCTGGGGCTGGAGTTCGGCTTCGCCGAGGACCACCCGGCGATCCGGCCGGTGCTGGCGGACTGTCTGCGCCGGCTGCTGGACCGGTCCGGCCTCGCCGCGGACGGCATCGACGCCCTCGCCGACACCCAGTTGGCCGGGCCCGACGGCGACGCGGAGCGCGCCGCCGTCACCGAGGTGCTCGGCACCCGCCTGCCGCCCCGGGTGGCCTGCGCCGATTCCATCGGCGACACGTTCGCCGCCTCCGCCGCCTTCCAGATCGCCGCGGTGCTCGCCCGCGTCGGCTCCGGGGAGGCCGATGCCGGGGCCCGGACCGTCCTGATCACATCCGCCGAGGCGAACGGCATGGTCGGAGCGGCCCTGCTGAGGCTCGCAGGTTCATGACCCCGTGCGCCATGTCCGACGGCGACCCGCAACCGATGGCGAACCGCAACCGATGGAGAGGCGAGGCACGATGCCCGACACCCAACCGACCCCCCTCGACCTGGAGGATCTGCGGCGCACCATCGCCGAGGTGTTCTGTGTGGACCCGGGCGAGGTGACCGACGAAACCCGCTTTGTGGAGGATCTGGGCGGCGATTCGCTGCTGGCGCTCGAGGTGATCGTCGCCCTGGAGAAGAAGTACGCCGTGCGGTTCGCGGAGTCGGATGTGCGCGGGCTGACCACGCTGCCGCGGACCTACGACGTGCTCGCGGACAAGCTCGGAGCCCAGGGATGAGCCCGGTGTGCACTCCGGTGGCGGGCCGGATCGAGCACGGCACGGCCCCGGACGGGACCACGCGCGTGTCGATGACCGTCGGACCCGAGGAGCCGGTGTTCCCCGGCCACTACCCCGGATTCCCGATCTTCCCCGGCGTCTGCGTCATCGAGTTCCTGCACCGCGGAGCGCTGGCCGCCGCCCCCGGACCGGACCACACATGGGTGCTGTCCGGCATCGAGAGCGCGCGGTTCATGAACCCCGTCCTCCCGGGCGACCCGCTCACCGCCGAGCTGACCTGGAGCCGCGACGGCGCGAGCGGGCGCTGCTCCGCCTCGGTCACCGGCCCGCGCGGCACCATCGCCCGGATCGCCCTCCGCTTCGAGGACGAGGGGGCGCGGTGACCGAGATGTCCGCCGGTGTCGCCGAACTCAAGCGACGGCTTCCGCACCGCCACCCGATGCTGCTGCTCGACCGGGTCGTCCGGGTGGAGCCCGGCGCGCGGCTCATCGCCCGTAAGGCCGTCACCTGCAACGAGCCCTGGTACGAGCGCCTCGCCGACGACGCGGCCGAACGGGACCACGACTACCCGGCGGTACTGCTCGTCGAGTCCTGCTGCCAGGCCGCCGGCCTCCTCGCCACCTGGGACGCCCCGGTGCCCGACGCGCGGGGTGATCGCGTGATGCTGTTCGGCGGCATCTCCGGGGTCCGGTTCACCGGGCGGGTCCGCCCGGGCGATGTGGTGGAACACCAGGTGCGGCTGACCCGGAGCTTCGCGGACACCGTGATCTTCGAGGGGCGGAGCACGGTCGGGGACGAGACCGTGATGGAGATCGAACAGCTGGTCATCGCGTTCCGGCCGGGTTCCGGGCTGGCCACGGCCACCCCGGCCACGGCGGACCGGGCTTGAGGGGAGGCGGACGACATGACCGGCACCGACAACCGGGTGGCCGTGGTCACCGGTGGTACGCGCGGCATCGGACGGGCCACGGTGCTGCGCCTGGCGCGCGAGGGGTACGACGTGGCGTTCTGCCACGCCTCACCCGATCCGGAGCCCGGCGCACTGCTGGCGAAGGAGGTCGAGGAGCTGGACCGGCGGGCGATGGCACTGCGGACCGATGTCTCGGACGCGGACGAGGTGCGCCGCTTCATGGCCGCCGTCCAGGAGGAGTTCGGCCCCATCGACGTCACGGTCACCTCCGCGGGCATCGTGCGCGACAACCCGCTGCTGCTCATGAAGGACGAGGAGTGGCACCAGGTCCTGGACACCAACCTCGACGGCACCTACCACGTGTGCCGCGCGGCCGTCTTCGAGATGATGAAGCGCCGACGGGGCTGCATCGTGAACATCTCCTCGGTCGCCGGAGTCCACGGACACCCCACCCAGACCAACTACTCGGCCTCCAAGGCCGGGATCATCGGGTTCACCAAGGCGCTGGCCAAGGAGGTCGGCAGATACGGCATCCGCGCCAATGTGGTGGCACCCGGATTCATCGAGACCGACATGACCGCCGCGCTGGCCGACAGCGCCCGCGCGGACGCCGCGAAGAAGATCCCGCTGCAGCGCTTCGGACGCCCCGAAGAGGTCGCGGACATGGTCGCGTACCTGGCCTCGGCCGAGTACGTGACCGGAAGCGTGCTGCAGATCGACGGCGGCATCGTCATCTGAGGAAAGGCCGGCCATGCCCCGGAGGGACCGTACGCCCCGCTTCTACTTCTCCCTGCGCAGCCCGTATTCCTGGCTCGCCTACCGCCAACTGCGCGACGAACACCCGGAGGTGGCCGACGCCATCACCTGGCGGCCCTTCTGGGAGCCGGACGCCCGCAGCCTGCTGATGCTGGAAAAGGCGGGCGGCGGCTTCCCGTACGTCGGCATGTCCCGCGCCAAGCACCTCTACATCCTCCAGGACGTGCGCCGGCTGTGCCACGAGCGCGGGCTCCAACCCGCGTGGCCGGTCGACCGGGACCCGGTGTGGGAGGTCCCGCATCTGGCCCATCTCGCCGCGGTGGACGAGGGGAAGGGCCCGGAGTTCATCGAACGCGTCTACCGGGCCCGCTGGGAGGAGGGCAGGGACATCTGCGCGCCCGCCACGATCGCGGAGGTGGCCGCCGAACTGGGGCTGCCCGAGGACCGCTTGGCGGGTGCCGCGGACGACGACGGACTGCGGGAACGCGGGGTCGAGGCGCTGTCGCGGGTCGACGCGGACGGCGTGTTCGGCGTGCCGTTCTTCATCCATGGCTTCCACAAGTTCTGGGGTGTGGACCGGCTCGCCCCGTTCATCGCGTCGGTGACGGGCGCGGCGCCGGGGCGATCGGCCACCGGACCGTCGGCCACCGCACCGTCCGCCGCGGCGCCGGGCCGGGGCGGAGACCAGGGGCACGCGGGCGGCTGCGGCTGACCGCGACCCGACGATCGGCGAAGAGGAACCGATGAAGGAACAGAACCTTGGCTCGGCGGCGGCGGTCCACTACTGGGCGCGAACCACCGGGGACACCACCGCCATCGTGTACGAGTCCACCCGGATCAGCTACGGGACGCTGTCCGCCCGGGTGCGATCGCTGGCGGCGGCCCTGTCCGAGGGCGGGGTGCGCACCGGCGACCGGATCGCCTTCCTGGGGCGCAACGGCCCGGTGCTGCTGGCGGCGGCGCTGGCCGCGGCCCACCTCGGAGCGGTCTTCGTGCCGCTCAACGTCCGGCTGGCCGGAAGCGAGGTGGCGTACCTCCTCGGCGACTGCCGCCCCCACACCCTCATCGCCGAGGACGCCAACCGGCCCCTGGTCGACGGCATCGCGGACACCGTGCCCGTCCAGCGGTTCCTGCTCGCCGACGGTGACCCCGCCGCTTCCGAGGCGCACCCTCGCTGGGAACCGCTGCCGACGGGGGAGGCGGCGGAGGTGGCGGAGACAGCGGAGGTGGCGGACGCCGCGCCGCCGGTCGCGGTCCGGCCCACCGACCCCGCGCTGATCATGTACACCTCGGGCACCACAGGACGGCCCAAGGGGGCGGTGCTCACCCACGGCAATCTGTGGTGGAACCACATCAACACCGCCGCCGTGATCCGCACCCGGCCGGGCGACACCACCCTGGTGCTCGCGCCCATGTTCCACATCGCCGGGCTCAGCGGCTTCACCCTGGGCTCCCTCTGTCGCGGCGGCACCCTGGTGATCCGGCGCTCCTTCTCTCCCGAACAGTGCCTGGCGGACCTGGTCGAGCACCGGGTGGCCAATCTCATCGCGGTGCCGACGATGTTCGCGGCCATCGCCGCGACGGCCGGTTTCGCGCGCGCCGATCTCTCCGCGCTGCGCGCCGCGATCGTCGGCGGGGCCCCGGTGCCCCCCACCCTGGTCCGCGACTACCTCGCCCACGGCATCCCCCTGCACCAGGCGTGGGGGATGACCGAGACCGCGCCACTGGCCAGCCATCTGCCGACGGAGCTGGTGGCCACCCACCCCGACGCGGCCGGATTCCCGCTGCCCCACACCGAGATACGGCTGGCCGATCCGGCCACCGGTGGTGTGGTCACCGAACCGGAGGTGGCCGCGGAGATCTGTGTCCGGGGACCCAATGTCTTCGCGGGCTACTGGAACAACCCGGAGGCGACCCGTCGGGTGCTGGACGACGCCGGATGGTTCCGGTCCGGGGACATCGGCCGCGTCGACAAGAACGGTCTGCTGTACATCGTGGGCCGGCTCAAGGACGTCATCATCAGCGGCGGGGAGAACATCTACCCCGCCGAACTGGAGCGGCATCTGGCCGAGTACCCCGGCGTGCGCGAGGCGGCCGTGGTCGGGGTGGAGCATCCGCGGTGGGGCGAGAGCCCGGTGGCGGTGCTGTGCCAGGACGGGGACGGCCGGGCCACCCTGGAGGAGATCCGGGCGTTCACCGGGCAACGGCTGGCCCGGTACAAGCTCCCCACGGCCGTTCACCATGTCGACGCACTGCCCCGGAATGGCAGCGGAAAGGTGGACAAAGCCGCCTTGCGCGCCCAGCTGGTCGGTGGAGAGCGGTCATGACACCCCCCTGAAGCGCCGCCGGAACCCCACCGTGCCCGAACACGCGGAAAACGCCCTGGCCCACGAAGCCAAACGGCCCGTGTGGCGTGCGTGTAAGCAAAGTGAAAGCGCGTGAAAAGTACCGAGACGTAGACTCCTCGACACGTGCCCGGAGTTGCCTGAGTCCGGGTGTAAGAAGTGTTGGCACGGGGGTTCCACATTGATAAGAAATACAGGCGGAGTTCCGCCCTTGGCGGACACGGTGACGACCGATCCGCTGGAAACGGGGACGCGGCAGGCCGCCGCGTTCCAGCGGCTGGACACCGAACTTCTGGTGGCCGCCGCCACGGCTCTGGCCGACCAGGCCGCAAGTAGTGTGAACGTCACGATTCCCAGCGATCGACGAGGTTTGTCGGAATTCGGTCCGGCGCTCCACGCCATGGCGAAGACGGCGCGCCCGGATGTCGAATTCCGGGTTCTCTTCCCCTCTCGTGCTTTTGACGGCGAGGTCCTGCGACGACTGACCACGGAGCGGGCGAACGTCGCTGTCCGAATTGCCGAGAGTCCACTGCAGGGCGTGGTGATGGCCGACTTCCGCAGCGCGTTGCTGTGGTCGCCCATCGCCCTCAAAGGGGGAAGTGTGGCGCTTTTCGACAAATCCGCGGAGATCGGCGCACTGGGCTCTCTCTTCCTCGGTGCGTGGGGAAGTGCCATACCGCTGGCCGAATTCCTGAAGCGGCGGGAGCTGGTCCGGCACGAGGAC
Organism: Streptomyces sp. NPDC059455; assembly: GCF_042750115.1. NCBI lineage: Bacteria > Bacillati > Actinomycetota > Actinomycetes > Kitasatosporales > Streptomycetaceae > Streptomyces > Streptomyces sp. NPDC059455. The sequence continues at coordinate 1,054 of NZ_JBHYVB010000127.1, read as the reverse complement.
CAGCGGCAGGTCCTGGGGCATCTGCGGGACGGGCACACGGACCGGGTCGCGGCCCAGAAGATGGGCATCTCCTATCGCACCTATCGCCGCCGGGTCGCGGAGATCCTGGAGGGGCTGGGCGCGGAGTCCCGCTTCCAGGCCGGGGTACGGGCCAGTGAGCTCGGGCTGCTGTCGCCGCTGGAGGACGCCCAATGACGGCTCTTCCACTTCCCACGGCCGCCCCGGTTCCGATCGGATCTCCGCCGCGGCCGCCCGCCGCACCGCTGAGCCGGGACCCCGGCCCGGCCGAGGACGCCCGGGCGATCGTGCGCGAGGCCGGGCAGCATGTGTCCATCATCCTCGCGTTGCCCCAAGGGACGCAGCGCGAGGTGCTGCGGTCGCTCCTCCCGGCGCTCCTGGACCAGGTGAAACCGGACGTCCGGGTGCGGATCCTGTGCACCCGCCACACCTATGACCGCCGTCTGCCGCACACCAACGGTGGCGACGGCGGCGGACCGGAGGTGAGACTGGCCCGCCTCGATCCGATCGAGGCGGTCATGGCGGACGGCCGTACGGCCCTGGCCAATCTGCGGGCGGAAGCCGGCTCGCAGATCTTCACCACCCAGGAGGTGCTGCCCGTCCAGGCGTTGCACACGCTGTTCAACTCCATCTGGAAGAGGTCGGCCCCGCTCTCGGCGCGGCCCGACTTCGGCGACCGCCGCCGCACCCGGCTGGTCGCCGAGATCCTCGGGATGCTGCGCGTCGGAGCCACCGACGAGGTCGCCGCCCGGGCGCTGTCCATCTCCGTGCGGACCTACCGCAGACATGTCGCGGACATCATGGAACGGCTCGACGCGCGATCGCGCTTCGAGGCGGGGCTGCTCGCCGCCGAGCTGGACATGCTTCCGCCCCCGGCGGAGAGACACTGACGGAGCCCACCCCCGCCCCGGCCCCCCCCCGCGGGGGCGGGGGCGGGTTGGGCGCCCGACGCGGGCTGGGCAACCGCCTGGGGGGGGGGTGTGGCGTGGAAGCGGCTGCGCAACCGGCTGGGCGGCGATCTGGACGGCCCCCGCGT
>NZ_JBHYVB010000126.1:0-34852 GCF_042750115.1 Streptomyces sp. NPDC059455 | reverse complement strand
GGGCGGGGAGAAGAGACACGCCCGCCACCGACCCCCCAGGCACCACCACAACCACCAACCGCAGCCCCGGGCCCCCGACCCCCCTACCGCCCGCAAACCCCGACCCCAGCGGCCGGATGCCGCGGCGCGGAGACCGTTTCCGGACGGGGCCCGGGGGCCTGCCCTCGGGTCGGGAAGGGGCAGGGAGAGGTGCTCGTTAGCCCTGGGCGATGCTGTCGAGTTGTTCCACCGCCGGCCGCAGGGCCCACAGGTCGCCGCCGGGCGGGGTCTGGAGCTTGGGCAGCGCCGCACGGGCCTTGCGGTCACCCGCGTCGGCCGCCGCGTGGACGATGTCGCTCGCCGCGTAGGCGCGGAAGTCGAGCTCCGGGTACGGCCAGGGCGCGGCGCCCGTGGCCGCCGGGAGCAGGACGTCGACCGCCTTGAAGAGGCTCCCGCCGCCGGGCCCGGTGTAGTGCCACAGGTCCACCCCGACGTGCTTCCCGATGGCGGCCATCCGGGTGTACGCGACCAGGTTGAACGTCGAGTAGTGGAAGCTCCGGGTCCGCTCCAGCTCCTGCGGCTGCGTGCCGTCGGCCGCGATCTGCGTGTCGATGCGCTTGGTGCGGGCGTCGCGGAGCACCTGGCGGGCGCGGTCCCGGTCGCCCAAGGCGGTGGCGATGGCGGCGACCTGCATGTCGTAGAAGGTGCCGTGGTTGTTCTCGGCGGCGCCTTCCTCCTTGCCGAAGTCGCTGTTCACCAGCCAGTCCAGGAACTGCTTGTTCCAGGTGCGGAAGCCCGCGTGGTCGCTGTTGGACCAGCCGGGGGCGCCGGTATCGAGGAGCGCGGCGGCGTCGAGGAGGCTGGTGAAGGCCTGGGAGAAGTCGATGATCCCGATCGAGCGGCCGTCGTACTTGCAGGGGATGAACTGCGCGTGGTTCAGGTTCGGGTTCATCCGGGTCGCCGGGGTGATGAACCAGGTGCGCAGGATGTCCGCGGCGTGCTCGGCGTAGGCCCGCTTACCGGTGTAGTACCAGGCCAGCGAGAGTTCGTAGGCGGACTCGAAGACCTTCCCGACCTCGGGACGGTCCGTCATCTTGTCCACGTCGGGGTTCCGTTGGCCATCCTTCTGAACGTAGGGGCAGCCGTACGGATTGTCCTCGGTCTTGGGCTGGCTGGGCCACCAGTAGGGGGCCTGGCTGAAGTAGTCGTGTTTGTCGCCGCTGGGCGGCATCTGGTCCTTGTCGGTGACCGTCCAGGGGCCCTGCTTCATCCACTGGTCGGCCTGGGTGGTCAGATCGCGTACGGTCCGCCGCAGATTCCGGTCTCCGAGCTGCAGTTTCAGCTTGGTGAGGGACAGTCGGGGCCCGTCGAGCACCACCGTGCGGGGCACCGGGCCGGAATGCCGGACGCGCTCGGCGCCCTGCGCGGAGGGGGCGGCGGGGATCGCCAGGACGGCCAGGAGGGCAGCGGCGGCGACGATCACCCGGGCGATCCGCCCGCGTCCCGCTGGAGGTGCACCCATCGAGCACTCCAATCAGATAGCTGAACGCTATTCAGAATTGAGATCGGGCTCAGAGTAAGACGGCTCCATGGGCACGACAAGAGATCGCACAGGAATCCGCTCGCCCCCACCGGGGCGGCCAACCGCCGGGCCACCGCCCCCACCGGCGCGGCCAACCGCCGGGCCACCGCGGCCTACGGAGCGCCGAACAGCTCGTTCTGCGTCGCGTCCAGCGCCGTCAGCACGGCACCCCGCAGCACCCCGCCACCGCCCACCACCCCTGCCCGCACCCACGTCCGCAGCGGCGACAGCCGGGCCACATGTTCCTCCACCCGCCGGGCGAGCCCCGCGCCCCCGGCCCGGCCGACCTCACCGCCGAGCACCGCGCACCCCGGGTCGAGCACCGCGCAGATCGCGGCGACGCCCAGCGCGATACGGGCCGCCAGCGCGTCCAGGAACGCCTCGCCCCGCTCCCCCGCTTCCAGGGCCGCGCGGATCACCGCCTCCGCCGCGCCGGAGCCCTCCGCTCCGTCCCCGTGCAAGCCGCCCGCCGGGGCCTCCAGACCGTGCTGCTGGGCGAGTTCACAGACCGCGGCGCTGCCCACCAGGGAGTGGAATCCGCCATCGCAGCCGGTGGCGGAGGGCAGCCCCGCGGTGCCGGGCACCGGCAGAAAGCCGATCTCCCCGGTGCCGCCGGACGCACCGCGCCGCAGCACCCGGTCGAGCACCACGGCCGCGCCGATGCCGTGGCCGAGCCACAGCAGTACGAAGGTGTCGCGGTCGCGCACCGCGCCGAGCCGCTGTTCGGCGACGGCCGCGAGATTGACCTCGTTCTCCAGCAGCACCGGTGCCGCGAGGCCGCCGTGCAGTGCGGTGGCCAGCTCCCGGTGCCAGGAGGGCAGCCCGCCGGGCGAGTTGAGCTCCCCGGTGGCGGGGTCGATGAGGCCGGGCATCCCGATCCCGATGTGGTGCAGCCGCGCCGCCCCGGCCCGCTCGGCGGCCCGCTCCACCAGGGCCACCACGGCCGCCACGGTGTGCGCCGGATCCACGTCCGGGGCCACCGGAAGCGACTCCTCGGCAACGGTCCGGCCCAGCAGATCGGCCACACAGACGGCGACGCCGTCCGTACGGACGTCGACCCCGGCCACATGCGCGCTGTCGGCGACGATCCCGTACACCCGGGCGTTGGGCCCCCGGCGCTCCGCCCCCGACTCCCCCACGACCGCCACCAGTCCGGTCTGCCGCAGCCGCTCGACCAGGTCCGCGATGGTGGGACGAGACAGCCCGGTCAGCGACTTGAGCTCCCCCGCGGTCAACGGCCCCTTGTCCTTGAGCAGGTGCAGGGCGAGGCGGTCATTGATGGCCCGCGCCGTACTCGGAGAGGCGGTGCGGCCCGCCACGGACACGCTCGTCGAGGTCATGCCGGGATCCTTCCAGAAGGCAGCGGGAAATGTTCTATCTATCAGGGACCCTTCCTGATAGTTTCCGGTGGGCCGCGGCACAGGCCGGACACAAGCACGGGTACGGGCACAAGTACGGGCACAGGCACTGGCACGGGTGCACGGGCACGCGTGTACGGACGCGGACACGGGTCGGCGCTACGGGGAGGGTGCGACAAGCATGGGCATGCTCAAGGAGTCCGGGGCGTCCGAGATGCGCCCGGTAAGGCGGGCGCGGATCGCCGTGGCGGCGGTCTTCGCCGTGCACGGCGCGGTGACCGGCAACTTCGCCACCCGTATCCCCTGGATCCAGGAGCGGCTGGACCTGAGCGCCGGTCAACTCGGCCTCGCGCTCGCCTTCCCCGCCATCGGGGCCTCGGTCGCGATGCCCCTGGCCGGGCGGATCAGCCATCGCTTCGGCGCCCGCGCGGCGCTGCGCGGACTGCTCGCCCTGTGGACCGTCTGGCTGGTGATGCCCCCGCTCGCGCCCGGACTGGTCTGGCTGTGCGGTGTGCTGCTCATCTTCGGCGCGACCGCCGGGATGTCCGACGTCGCGATGAACGCCCTCGGTGTGGAGGTCGAGAACCGCCTCGGCCGTTCGATCATGTCCGGGCTGCACGGCATGTGGAGCGTCGGCGCGCTCACCGGCTCGGCGGCGGGCACGGTCGCCGCACACGCCGAGGCCGACGCCCGGCTGCATCTCGCCATCGCCGCCGGGGTCCTCACGGTGCTCGGCGCGGTGGCCTGCCACTGGGTGCTGGACCTGCGCAGCGCCCCCGAGGAGCACCCGCCGCCCCGCTTCGCCCCGCCGCCCCGCTCCGCGCTGATCATCGGCGCGGTGGGATTCTGCGCGGTCTTCGCGGAGGGGGCGAGCCTGGACTGGTCGGCGGTCTATCTGCGCGACGTCCTGGACACCTCCCCCGGTGTGGCCGCCGCCTGCACCACCGTCTTCTCCTGCACGATGGCGGGTGCCCGGCTTGTCGGGGACGCGGTGGTGGGCCGCTTCGGGCCGGTGCGGACCGTACGGACGGGCGGCGTCCTCGCGACCGCCGGGGGCATCCTCGTGGTCACCGCCTCCGGGCCCGCCATCGCCATCGCCGGATTCGGCCTGATCGGCCTGGGCATCGCGGTCGTGGTGCCGCTGGCCTTCGCCGCCGCCGCGCGCAGCGGCCCGGCCCCGAGCCAGGCCATCGCGGGCGTCGCCACGATCACGTACACCTCGGGGCTGATCGCTCCGGCGGCGATGGGCTCGATCGCGGATCTGACCTCGCTGACGATCTCGTTCTGCCTGGTCACGACGTTGGCGCTGGGGCTGGTGGCGGGGGCCGGGGTGCTGCGGACCCCGGCGGGGACGGACGCCACGGGCTCCACCCCGCACCCCGACCCGTCGACGTCCCGGGCCACGCTCTCCTGACCAGGGGCGGGCCGCCGGGGCGGTGCACCGACTCCGGCTGACACCGCCATCGTCCGGCTCCGCCACCGCCATCGGTCAGCTCCGGCACGGCGACCGTCCGGCTCCGGCACCGCCATCGTTCGGTGAGCGCCGAAAGGATCCGGCCGTACGGTCGGTGATATGAGCGATACGAGCGACGGCCCGGCCCCCGAGCGCCACACCGCCTTCCGCCGGCTCCACCACGGCGACCGGCCCCTGCTGCTGCCCAACGCGTGGGACCACGCCTCCGCCGCCGCCCTCGTCCGGCGCGGCTTCCCCGCCATCGGCACCACCAGCCTCGGCGTGGCCGCGGCGGCCGGGCTGCCCGACGCGACGGGCGCCGCCCGCGACGGCACCCTCGCCCTCGCCCGGGGCATCGCCCGGCTCCCGGCGCTGGTGACCGTCGACATCGAGGGCGGGTTCGGCGACCGGCCCGAGGAGGTCGCGGCGGTCGCGGCCGAGCTGGACCGGGCCGGGGTGGTCGGCGTGAACATCGAGGACGGACGCCCCGACGGCACCCTCGCGCCGCTGGCCCGGCAGTACGCGGTGATCGAGGCCGTCAAGGAGCGGGTGCCCCGGCTATTCGTGAACGCCCGGACCGACACCCACTGGCTCGCCGCGATCGGTGGCGGCACCCCGCCCTCGCTGGCCACCACCGCCGAGCGCATCGAGGCGTATGTGCGGGCGGGCGCGGACGGGATCTTCGTGCCCGCGCTCACCGATGAGCAGGACATCGGCGCACTCGCCGACGACCTGGGCGAGACCCCGCTGAACATCCTCTTCACACCCGGTCGCCACACCTATGAGCGGCTGGCGGAGCTCGGGGTGCGGCGGATCAGCTGCGGTTCGCTGCTCTTCCGGGCCGCCCTGGACCACGCCGTGGACCTGGCGTGGTCGATCGCCGCCCACCCGGGCGCCCCCGCCCGTGTCGAACAAGCCGCCGACCTGCCCGGCTACGCCGAGGCGCAGTCGCTGGCCGACGACTTCACCAACGACGTCACCACGGCCGATCCCACATAGCTGCACGGCGCATATTTTCGGCCAACTAACATTGCTGCGAATCCCCCGTAGCGATGAAGTGGAGCAGTCATGGGCCTCGGCGTGGGCTGGACCCTGCACGGCGATGGGCGCACCCCCGCCCCCGGTGCCGTCGTCAAGCCGGATGAGCGGCTGTCGTGGCCGAGGACGATGGGGCTCGGCGCGCAGCACGTCGTGGCCATGTTCGGGGCCAGCTTTGTCGCCCCGGTGCTGATGGGGCTCGACCCCAACCTCGCGATCATGATGTCCGGAGTCGCGACCATCCTCTTCCTGCTCGCGACCCGCGGCCGGATCCCCAGCTATCTGGGGTGCAGCCTGTCGTTCGTCGGCGTGGCCGCCGCGATCAGGGCGCAGGGCGGCGGCAGCGCCGCCGTCACCGGGGCGATCCTGGTGGTCGGCGGTGTGCTGCTGCTGAGCGGTCTGGCGGTACGGACGTTCGGCGCCCGGATCATCCACGTGGCGATGCCGCCGGTGGTGACCGGCGCGGTGGTCATGCTCATCGGGTTCAACCTCGCCCCGGTGACCGCCGGTACGTACTGGCCCGCCGATCAGTGGACCGCGCTGCTGACGATGCTGCTCACCGGGGCGGCGGTGGTCTGTCTGCGGGGCTTCTGGTCGCGTATCGCGATCTTCCTGGGGCTGGTCTTCGGCTATGCGGTCTCCTGGGTCTTCGACCGCGTCTTCGGCAAGATCCACTCCATCGACGGCAGCGGACGGGTCACCGACCACTGGCGGTTGGATCTCTCCGGTGTGACCAAGGCGGACTGGATCGGTCTGCCGTCCCTGCACGGGCCCACCTTCCACTGGTCGGCGGTGCTGGTGGCGCTGCCGGTGGTGATCGCGCTGATCGCCGAGAACGCCGGGCATGTGAAGGCGGTCGGCGAGATGATAGGCAATCCGCTCGACGACCAGCTGGGCACGGCGATCGCCGCGGACGGCGCGGCGACCATGATCTCCACCTCGGTCGGCGGCCCGGCCAATACGACGTACTCCGAGAACATCGGGGTCATGGCCGCCACCCGGGTGTACTCCACCGCCGCGTACTGGGCCGCCGCGGGCTTCGCGCTGCTCTTCGGACTGTGCCCGAAGTTCGGCGCGGTGGTGGCGGCGGTGCCGGGCGGGGTGCTGGGCGGAATCACCGTCATCCTCTACGGCATGATCGGGCTGCTCGGCGCGCAGATCTGGGTGCACAACAAGGTGGACCTGCGCAATCCGGTCAATCTGGTGCCGGTCGCGGCGGGCGTCATCATCGGCGTCGGCGGCGTCAGCCTGAAGATCGGCCACAACTTCGAGCTGGGCGGGATCGCGCTCGGCACGATCGTGGTGCTGCTCGGCTACCACGTGCTGCGCGCCCTGGCCCCGGCACACCTGAAGCAGCAGGAGCCCCTGCTGGACGCGGGCACCAGCGGATACGACAACGAACGGTCGGCGCCCTCAAGCCGGTAGCCCCTGAAGCGCTTCGCTAAAGCGCTTCTCGCGGGGCGAGGTCCTGCAGGCCCACCACCCGCAGCAGCTCCAGCCGCTCGGCGGACTCGCTGCCGGGGCGGGCGGTGTGGACGATCAGCCGCTGGGCGTGTTCCGAGCTCAGCAGGACCTCGCAGTCCAGCTCCATCGTCCCCACCACCGGGTGGGTGAACCGCTTGACCGTGGAGTGCCGTATGGCCACCTCATGGTCCTCCCACAGCGCCGCGAACTCCGCGCTCACCGACAGCAGTTCGGCCACGAGCCCCGCCGGGCCCGGGTCGTCGGGGCGGGCGGCGAGCACGGCCCGGAGGGTGGCCACATGCAGCCGGGCGTGCTCCTCGATCTCCTCGCTCGGGAAGATCCCGGGGGTGCCGGAGGCGTCGTCCCGCCGGGTGAAGAAGGACCGGACGATATTGCGGTCGCCGGGCGGCCGTCCCATGATGTCGCCGACCAGCGCCGCCGCCATCGCGTTCTGCGCCAGCACCTCGCCCCAGTCGGTGATCACCTGGGCCGGGGTGTCGTACAGCCGGTCCAGCACCCTGAGCAGACCGGGCCGCACATGCTCCGAGGTGCTGCGGTCGCGCGGCGGCTCCTCCCCCACCAGGTGGAAGAGGTAGTCGCGCTCGTCGTCGGTGAGCCGCAGCGCCCGGGCCAGCGCGGTCAGCATCTGACGGGACGGGCGCGGGCCGCGGGCCTGCTCCAGCCGGGTGTAGTAGTCCGGGGACATGCCCGCGAGCTGGGCCACCTCCTCCCGGCGCAGCCCTGGCGTACGGCGTCGGGGGCCGGGCGTCAGCCCCACCTCGGCGGGGCCGAGGCGGGCGCGGCAGCGGCGCAGGAAGTCGGCGAGTTCCGTTCGATGCACGCTCCCATCGTCGCCGTGCCCGCGTCCCGTATCCAGGGTCTGCGGATCCCTGGATGAGGAGGTCTCTCCCGGCCCCGCCCCGCTCGCCGCAGGCTGGGGCCGAGCGACGAGACGAAAGGCGGATGCTCATGCCCTTGATTCTGGTGACGGGCGCGACCGGTCAGGTGGGACGGCGGTTCACCAAGCGGCTGCTGGAGCGGCCCGCGGCCGGTACCGAGGTACGGGTGCTGGTGCGCGACGAGGAGCGCGGCGCGCCCTTCGCGGCCCAGGGCGCGCGGCTCATGGTCGGCGATCTGCGCGAGGAGAAGGATCTGCGGAGGGCCATGGAGGGGGTGCACGCGGTGGTCAACATCGCGGCGGCCTTCCGCGGGGTGCCGGACGAGGAGGCGTGGGCGGTCAACCGGGACGCGGCGGTCGCGCTCGGGCGGGCCGCGGTCGAGGCCGGGACGAGCCGGTTCCTCCAGGTCAGCACCAATCTGGTGTACGGCGCCTCGCGCGGTCGGCCGTTCACGGAGGACGACGAGAGCCGGCCCGGCGGTGTGCTGTGGGGCGCCTACCCCGCCTCGAAGGCCGAGGCGGAGCGGGAGCTGCTGGCGCTGCACCGCGAGCACGGCCTCGATCTGCGGATCGGCAGCCTGGCCTTCGTCTACGGGGACGGCGATCCGCATGTGGCGAACTTTCTGCCGCATGCGGAGAGCTGGGCCGGGGACCAGCGGCTCGCCATGATCCACCACGCGGACGCGACGCAGGCGCTGCTGCGGCTGCTGCGCGCACCGGGCGGCACGGCCGGTGGCTCGGTGTCGGGCCGCAAGTACAACATCGTCGACGACGCCCCGCCGACCGTCGTCGAAATCCACCAGCTCATGGGCGCGCCGCTGCCCGAGGGCATGCTCGGGCGGACGACCGACGACCCCTGGTTCGGGATCACCTCCAACCTCCGGCTGCGCGACGAGCTGGGCTGGCGGCCGTTGTATCCGTCGATGTGGACGGCGCGCGACGCGGGTGTGCTGTGATACGGCGGTTGACGGGACGTTAGGCCGTCCAGGGGAAGCGGCGGCGTACGGCGGGACCGCGCCCGTCCGGCCTGCCACCCTGGCGTCCATGACGATGCCCATGCCCACGCCCACGCCCGCGCGGCTCGCGCCGCGCACCGTGAGAAGCGTCGTGGCGCGCATGAGCGCGCTCGGCGCGGCGCTGCCGCCCGGGGACGGGGTGGCGGTCTTCAACGGGGTGTATCTGTCGGTCACCGAGGAGGTCGGCCGACGGCTCGCGGACGGGTACTTCCACGACCCGTCCGCCACCGAGGAGCTGGACGTGCGGTTCGCCGAGCGCTATCTGGCGGCGGTCGACGCGGTGACCGCCGGCGGGCGGCCGCCCGCCTGCTGGCGGCCGCTGTTCCAGCTGCGGTGCCATCCCGGGGTCCGCCCGGTGCAGTTCGCGCTCGCCGGGATCAACGCCCATATCGGCCATGACCTGGCGCTTGCGCTGCTGGACACCTGCCGGGCCCGGGACCTCGAACCGGACGCCCTGGAGGGCGACTTCGACCGGATCGGCGCGCTGCTCACGGGGATGGAGGAGCGAATCCGGGAGGAGCTGATGCCCGGCCCCGACCTGCTGGACGTGGCCGATCCGCTCACCCATCTCGTGGGCTCCTGGAGCCTGGAGAAGGCGCGGGACGCCGCATGGGCGGCGTTCCGCGCGCTGTGGGGGCTGCGCGGGGTGCCGGAGCTGGCCGAGGAGTTCGCGGAGCGCGTCGACGCCACCGTGGGTCTGGTCGGGCGCTTTCTGCTCACCCCGCTGCCGTCCGCGTGCTGAAACGGCCCCCGGGCCACGTGCTGAGCGGTCCCGGGGCCGCGTGCTGAGCGGTCCCGGGGCGGGTGCTGAACGGCCCCCGGACCGGCTCAGTCCTCGGGGAGCTCGACGGGCGCGATCTCGTCGTACAGATCGCCCGGCCCGGGGTTCTTCGGGTCGGTGGAGCCGCCGAACTGGTGCATGACGCCCCACACCGCGTTGAGCGCGGTCTGGATGGCGCCCTCGGCCCAGCCCGCCGTCCAGGAGATGTCGTCGCCCGCGAGGAAGACGCCGCGCTTGTCGGCGGGCAGCCGGTCCTGCATGAAGTGGGTGAACAGCCGGCGCTGGTAGCGGTAGTGGCCGGGCAGATTGGCCTTGAACGCGCCCATGAAGTACGGCTCGTTCTCCCACGACACGGTGACCGGGCTGCCGATGATGTGCTTGCGGATGTCGACGTGTCGATAGATCTCCGAGAGCGACTTGAGCATGACCTCCATCCGCTCGTTCGCCGACAGCGGCAGCCACTTCAGGCTGTCGTCGCACCAGGTGTAGGAGAGGCAGATGACGGCGGGCCGGTCCGGGCCGTTGTCCAGCAGATAGGTGCCGCGGGTCATCCGGTCGGTGAGCGTCATGCTCATCGTGTCCCGCCCGGTGGCCTCGTCCTTGTCCAGCCAGAACGGCCGGTCCACCGGCACGAAGAGCTTGCTGGACTCCATGTAGTGGGTGCGCTCGATCGCCGTCCAGTGGTCGATCGGGAAGAGCGAGTCATCGCAGTCGATCTGGGAGAGCAGCATCCAGGACTGCGCGGTGAAGACCACCGCGCGGTACGAGCGGATGTCACCGCTCGCGTCGGTCACCACGACGCGGTCGCCCGCGGCCCGGTGCAGCCGGGTCACGGCCGGGCGGGGCGCACCCTCGTGCAGCGAGGCCAGCGAGGTGCCCTGGGACCAGTGGACGATCTTCTCGGGTTCGCGCTCCCACAGCCGCAGCGGCAACTGCTGGCTGCCGCCGACGATGCCGCGGTGGTGGTCGTCGGCCTCGGTGTAGACGACGCGCAGGATCTCCAGGATGGAGTTGGGGAAGTCGGTGTCCCAGCCGCCGGTGCCGAAGCCGACCTGGCCGAAGATCTCCCGGTGGCGGAAGGAGGTGAAGGCCGAGGAGTCGCAGAGGAAGCCGTAGAAGGTCTGGTTGTCCAGCTTCTCGACCAGCCGCGCCCAGATCTCCCGGATCCGGGACACGTCCCGCTCGCGGATGGCGCGGTTCATGTCGGAGAAGTCCGCGCCCTCCTCCAGGCAGGCGTTCCAGGCGTCGGCCACCTCGCGGTAGACCGGCGGCAGGTCGTCGATGGTGCGGGCGTAGTGGGACTCGCCCTTGAGGTCGACGACGGTCGAGGGGGTCTCGGGGGCCAGCGGGTTGGGGAACGGCTGGGTCTTCAGGTCCACCAGGTCGATGTAGTGCTGGAGGGCGGTGGAGGACGGCGGGAAGCGCATCGCGCCCATCTCGGCGGTCAGCGCGTCGTCACAGCCGTCGAAGCCGACGGTGCGCAGCCGTCCGCCGATCCGGTCGGCCTCGTAGACCACGGGCCGCAGGCCCATCTTCATCAGCTCGTACGCGGCGACGACACCGGAGAGTCCGCCGCCGACGACCGCGACCTCGGCGCCGTGCTCGGTCGCCGGTATCTGGCCCAGGCCCGCGGGGTGGGCGAGGTAGTCGTCGTAGGCGTAGGGGAAGTCCGGGCCGAACATGGTGACGGGCGGAAGCGCCTCGAGGGCCTGCGTCTCCTGCTCGTCATGAACGGCGGTGGGCACCGTGGACGTCATGGGGTACGGACTCCTTGCTGCTTGGTGCTCAAAAGGGTGGTTCGGATGCGGCAGGGGCCGGACGGATCAGCTGAGGGAGGTGTAGAGACCGGGGCGGCGGTCGCGCAGATAGGGGTTGATCCGGCGCGAGGTCGTCAGCAGTTTGGGATCGACGTCGCCGAGGAGGAGCTCCTCACCGCGGCCGGCGCGCAGACAGGTGGCGCCGTCGGGCCCGGCCAGGCAGCTCAGCCCGACGAAGTCGAACTCGCCCTCGGGGCCGCTGCGGTTGACGTACGCGATGTACATCTGGCTCTCGAAGGCCCGCACCGGAATCAGGGATTCGGCGACGAACTCGAAGGGGTGCATCTGCGCGGTGGGCACCACCAGCAGATCCGTCCCGGCCAGGGCATGGGCCCGTACGTTCTCGGGGAACTCCACGTCGTAGCAGACCAGGATGCCGACGGTCAGCTCGCCGATGGTGGCCTGGACGACGGGGGTCTCCCCCGGGGTGAACGACTTGTGCTCGAAGCAGCCGTAGAGATGGGTCTTGCGGTAGTTGGCCAGCTCGGTGCCGTCCGCGCCCACCAGCCGTGCGGAGTTGTGGACGGCGCCCGCGTGGCTCTCGGGGTAGCCGTAGAGGATGGCGAGGCCGTGCGTCGCGGCGATCTCGGCCACGGCCCGGCCGCTCGGCCCGTCGGCCGGCTCGGCCAGCTCCCGCACGCCGCCGCCGATGGCGTAGCCCGTGAGGAACATCTCCGCGGTGACCAGCAGCCCGGCGCCGTCGGCGGCCGCGCGGGCGGCGGCCTCGTCGAGGACCTTGAGGTTACCGGCGGGGTCGCCGGGGTGACCGGAGTTCTGGAGCAGAGCGGTGCGCAGCGGCGGCATGGCAGACCTCGGGAGGAGGAGTACGGGCATAAAAACAGTACGTTGCCTCCGGATCGCCCAACAAGACGACTTCATTGCGTCCGGCGTCGATTCATGACGTATGGGGATCGGAACACGACGATTCATTGCACAGGCGGGAGCCGGCCACGCGCGGGGGTCGGCGCGCACGGGGGGCCGGGCACACGCGGGGCCGGGCACACGCGGGGGCCGCGCGGACGGGCCCCGCAGGGGCGCGGGGCTGTATCGATGTGCGGCTCCGCCGCGTGGGCGCGACCAGCCACAACGACGCCGCAGCCGACCAACAGCAGCTCATGGCAGCCGCCCCGAACCGCGCACCCAGCGAAGCGCCTACGTAGGGGCACCCGAGCTGAACCGCCGCAGCAAGGGCGACAACACCAGCACAGACTTCGTACGCTCCACAAAGGGCTCCCCCGCGATCCGCTCCAGCACCCGCTCAAAGTGGCGCATGTCCGCGGCGAAGACCTGGACGACGGCGTCCGCGTCACCGGTGACGGTGGACGCGGACACCACCTCGGGGTAGCGCGACAGGCCCCGGCGGATGTCGTCCGGCGAGGTGTTGTGGCGGCAGTAGAGCTCGATGAAGCCCTCGGTCTCCCAGCCCAGCGCCACCGGGTCGACCCGCACCGTGAAGCCGGTGATGGCTCCCTCCGCGCGCAGCCGGTCCACCCGCCGTTTGACGGCGGGCGCGGACAGCCCGACGATTTCGCCGATGTCGGCGTAGGAGCGGCGGGCGTCCTCGGCGAGGGCGTGGACGATGCGTTCGTCGAGATCGTTCAGTCGCACTGGGGGGCAATCACTTCTCTGCTGTGGCCAGTCGGGATCGGCGCATGCCGTATCCGAAGTACAGCACAAGGCCGACGGCCATCCACACGCCGAAGACGACCCAGGTCACGAACTGCAGGCTGCCCATCATCCACAGACACAGCGCGAAGCCGATCACCGGGAAGAGCGGGGAGAGCGGCACCCGGAAGGTCCGGGGCATGTCGGGCCGGGTCCGGCGCAGCATGATCACGGCGATGTTGACCAGCGCGAAGGCGAAGAGCGTGCCGATGCTGGTGGCGTCGGCGAGCTGGCCGAGCGGGATCGCGGCGGCGAGGACACCGCAGAAGAGCGAGACGATGACGGTGTTGGCGCGGGGCACTCCGGTCCGGGCGTGGACCGTGGAGAAGACCTTGGGCACCAGCCCGTCCCGGGACATCGCGAAGAGGATGCGGGTCTGCCCGTAGAGCACGGTCAGCACCACGGAGGCGATCGCGATCACCGCTCCGGCCGCCAGCAGCACGGCCCAGAAGCTCTGGCCGGTGACATCCTTCATGATCGAGGCGAGCGCGGCCTCCGAGCCGGAGAACTTCTTCCACGGCAGGGCGCCCACGGCCACGGCGGCCACCAGGCAGTACAGCGCGGTGACGATGATCAGCGAGAGCATGATCGCGCGAGGCAGGTCGCGCTGGGGGTTCTTGGCCTCCTCACCGGCCGTGGAGGCGGCGTCGAAGCCGATGTAGGAGAAGAAGAGGGTGGCGCCGGCGGCGCTGACGCCCGCCATGCCCAGCGGCATGAACGGGGTGTAGTTGCCGGCCCGGATGCCGGTGAAGGCGACGGCGCAGAAGAGGATCAGCGCCGCGATCTTCACCCCGACCATGATCGCGTTGGCGCGGGCGCTCTCCTTGGCGCCGCCCAGCAGGAACGCCATGGCCAGCAGCACCACGAGCAGCGCGGGCAGGTTGAAGATCCCGCCGTCCCCGGGCGGGGCGGCCAGCGCGTCGGGGATGGTGATCCCGAGGGTGCCGTCGAGCAGTTCGTTGAGGTACTCGCCCCAGCCGACGGCCACGGCCGCCACCGAGACGCCGTACTCCAGGATCAGACACCAGCCGCAGACCCAGGCGATCAGCTCGCCCATGGTGGCGTAGGCGTACGAGTAGGAGGAGCCGGAGACCGGGATGGTGCCCGCCAGCTCGGCGTACGACAGCGCGGAGAACAGCGCGGTGAGCCCGGCTATGACGAACGACACGATGACCGCGGGGCCCGCGTCCGGCACCGCCTCGCCGAGCACCACGAAGATGCCGGTGCCCAGGGTGGCGCCGATGCTGATCATGGTGAGCTGCCATACGCCCATCGAGCGCCGGAGGCTTCCGCCCTCGCCCTGGCCGCCCTCGGCGACCAGCCGCTCGACCGGCTTGCGCCGCATCAGCCGGGCGCCCAGCCCGCCGACCGGAGGGTCTGGTTCCGGTTGCTGGGTGGCGGGCGGTGCTGCGCCGTGCTCCAACACTTGGGTGGCTCCTTAATCGCTGCCATCGGGTGGTGGCGACCGGCTGCGGACATACGGGTACCCGGGAAGGAAACCCGCAGGTGGGAATCGCCGAGCAGCCGGTCTCCGCCACTCCACGTCAGCGCAAGACCCTATGAGCCGTCCGCCGACGGCCGTAATGGACCATGGTTGCGCATACGTGTCGCAACGTTGCGCGCGGGGGCGCGCGACGGTGAATCGTTGCGAAACACTGAGCTTGTCAGCGCGCGTTTCACCCGAATGCCGCGATACTGCACCATTTTAGCGGTCGTTGGTGGGGACGTGACCACTGACAGTCTGCAACCACCCGATCACTCCCGCCTAGCTGCCGAACCGGTGTTCCGGCCTCGTGACCAGGGGGGTGACAGCGAGCGCTACCCGCTCGAATACTGCGCGAGAGTGTGGGAGGACTTCATCCGGACGCTGGGCCGGATCGAGGCGGACTTCCTCCAGCGCTCCGATACCACAGAACCGGGCGTCAAGGCATGACGTACACCGAGCCGAGGCCGGGCGGCTACGGGCCCCCTCCCACCGGCCACTGGCCCGCCCCCGCGCCCCCTCCCGGGGACCGGTTCGAGGTGGCGGCCGATTATGAGATGAATCCTTTCCCCCTGCCCGACCCGGAGACCATCGAGAGCCGCTGGGACCTCGAGGGGGACCTGGCCCGGCTGCTCCAGACGTCCTCCGCCGAGGAGGCGGTGCACACCACCGGCCCCATCGGACCACCGGCCACCCCCCTGCGAGCCCCCTCCCCCGCGCATGTGCGGGGGCGCGGCAAGCGCCGCCGGGTCCGCTTCCGGCTGCCGACGATGCCGTGGCTGCATGTGATCAGCCTGATCTTCGCGGCGGTCACCACGGTCATCGTCGCCATGCTGAGCGTGCTCGGCGGAATGATCTCCTACCGCCCGCTGCGCTATCTGGCCTCCCCGAGCACCTCGGAGTCCATGGCGGCGTGGTGGCCCCTGCTGGTCTACGGCCCCTGGCTGGTCGCCTCGCTGTCGGTGCTGCGGGCCGCCCTGCACCGGCGGGGCGCGGCGCACTCCTGGGGCGTGGTGGTGCTCTTCTCCACCATCGCGGTGTTCCTGTGCGTCGCCCACGCCCCGAGGAACGCGCCCAGCATGGCCGTGGCCGGTCTTCCCCCGGTCGCCGCGCTGGTCTCGTTCCACCAGCTGGTGCGGCAGATCACCCTCACCAGTCCGCCACGCCACGCGCTGCCCCGCACCCGGGGTGAGCAGCGTGGAATGGCGAGATGAGACACCGTCACACCACAGCGCCACGGCCCCACTCACCCGAGCCGAGTGGGGCCGTGGCGCTGTTTCGGTTCCTGGAGGCGCCGGCTCAGTCCCAGGAGGCGTGGAGGGGCTGGCCCTCGGCGTAGCCCGCGGCGCTCTGGACACCGACGACGGCCCGCTCGTGGAACTCCTCGAGCGACCCCGCGCCCGCGTAGGTGCAGGAGCTGCGCACGCCCGCGACGATCGAGTCGATCAGGTCCTCGACGCCCGGCCGGGCCGGGTCCAGGAACATCCGCGAGGTGGAGATGCCCTCCTCGAACAGCCCCTTGCGGGCCCGCTCGTACGCCGACTCCTCGCTGGTGCGGTTGCGCACCGCGCGCGCCGACGCCATGCCGAAGCTCTCCTTGTAGGGGCGGCCGTCGGCGGTGTGCTGGAGGTCGCCGGGCGACTCGTACGTCCCCGCGAACCAGGAGCCGATCATGACGTTGGACGCCCCGGCGGCCAGCGCCATGGCGACGTCGCGCGGGTGCCGGATACCGCCGTCCGCCCAGATGTGCTTGCCGAACTTCCGCGCCTCGGCGGCGCATTCCATCACCGCGGAGAACTGCGGCCGGCCCACGCCGGTCATCATGCGGGTGGTGCACATGGCACCCGGCCCGACGCCGACCTTGACGATGTCGGCACCGGCCTCGATGAGATCGCGCACCCCCTCGGCGGCGACCACGTTGCCCGCCACCACCGGCACCCGCGGCCCCAGGGCCCGGACCGCCTTGAGCGTGCTGATCATCGACTCCTGGTGACCGTGGGCGGTGTCCACGACGAGGGTGTCCACCCCGGCGTCGAGGAGCGCCTTCGTACGCCCCTCCACATCGCCGTTGACCCCGACGGCGGCCGCGATCCGCAGCCGGCCGGCCGCGTCCACCGCGGGCGTGTAGAGCGTCGCGCGCAGCGCTCCCTTGCGGCTCAGGATGCCCGCCAGCTTTCCGTCCGCGTCCACGGCGGGCGCCAGCTTGCGGTGGGCGGCGTCGAGGCGGCTGAACGCCTCCTGGGGGTCGATGTCGGCGTCGAGCACCATCAGCTCCCGCGACATCACCTCGGACAGCTGGGTGAAGCGGTCCACCCCGGTCAGGTCGGACTCGGTCACCACGCCCACCGGACGCCCGTCCTCGACCACCACGCCCGCGCCGTGTGCCCGCTTGGGCAGCAGCGACAGCGCGTCGGCGACGGTGCCGGTCGGGGCGAGGACGATCGGGGTGTCCAGCACCAGATGGCGGCTCTTGACCCACCGGACCACATCGGTGACGACGTCGATCGGGATGTCCTGCGGGATGACGACGAGGCCACCGCGCCGGGCGACCGTCTCGGCCATGCGGCGGCCGGCGATCGCGGTCATGTTGGCGACGACGAGCGGGATGGTGGTGCCGGTGCCGTCGGGGGCCGACAGGTCCACTCCCTGGCGGGAGCCGACCGCGGAGCGGCTCGGCACCATGAACACATCGTCGTACGTCAGGTCGTAGGGAGCCGGAGATGACTTTACGTAGCGTCCGGTACCGGGCTCAAGGAATTGCATACTTCTACATTTTCACATGAAGGGAGGCAGGTCACCCCCATGAAGACACAGCAAACGAGCCTCGTGATCATGTAATCCTACAAGGAGCGCGACGCTGCCGCGGCGCCTCGGCAGCGGACGGCACCGGCTCAGGAAAACGCGAAGACTTCCTTGTTCGCCTCCACTCGATCTTCGTCGATTTCGATTCCGAATCCCGGGCGGGTGGGCAGCGGGATCGCTCCGCCCTTCGGAACGGGAGCTTCGACTTCGAAGTAGTGCTTTTCGGGGGTGAAGCGGTAGAGGTACTCGACAGACGGACAGAGCTGTGGCGATTGGCTTGCCACGATATGCAGCGCGGCGTGAATACCGTGCCCGTGCGGAAAGACCTGAACGCCGAACGGCTCGGCCATGGCACACATGCGCACTACTTCGGTAACGCCACCGCACCATTCCGGATCGACCTGCACCACGCCCAGCAGCCCTTTCCGCAGGAAGGGCAGGAGATCGTACCGGTCGTACAGGTGCTCACCGGCCGCCAGCGGAATGGTGGTCGAGGAACGGAGCTGCGCGAACGACGGGACCGCCGCCGCCGGAAATGGCTCCTCCAGCCAATCCGGCCGGAGGTGCTCCACCCGGGCACACCAGGCCCGGGCATAGGGGAGGTCCCAGCTCATAAAGGCATCGAACATCAGGGCGGATCGAAAACCGACGGCCGCCCGGGTGCGTTCGACCAGCGCGATATTGCGTTCCATTCCTTCGGGGTCCTGCCCGGGCCCGTCGCCGAAGAACCACTTCTGGGCGGTGTAGCCCTCGTCGAGCAGTTCCTCCGCCGTGCGCTCGACTTCGCCCTCGGAATGAAATGTGCCGTGGGTGCTGGCATAGGCCGGGATCCGCGTGCGACCGGCCCCTCCGAGCAGCTGCCAGACGGGAACGCCCGCCAAGCGGCCACGCAGATCCCACAGCGCGTTGTCCACGGCGCTCATCGCCATCTTGCGGGTTCCGTGGCGTGAGTGCCGGTCGGTGCGCTGCAGCACATCCCAGATGTAGCCGTTCGCCATCGGGTTCAGGCCGAGCAATCCGCTCGCCATGCCCTCTGCCAACGGGGCGACCACATCGTGATCGAGCGGCCCGTACCTGCCGGTCACACCGGCCGTGGTCGCGATCTCGAGGTACCTGGCGGTCCTGCGATGGGGATCGGACAGCAGCACCTGGCCCGCGGATCCGGTGTGGAACGCCGGGTAGATGCTGAGCGGACGAGATTGAGGCGGGGCCGCGCGATGCGGGGAACCGGCCGCGAGCACGGCGCTGACCTCCCTCATCCGTACCGATGAAATCCGCGCGTCGATCATGGGATTGCCTCCAATGCCGGTGTCCCTGTGCGTGGGTGTGTGTATCGGGTCCCGGTCACGGCACGAGCCATCCGAGGATCGGGGTCGACTGCAGGTAGACGAGCAGACAGAGCGCGGGCACGAGCACCGCGGACGCGACGAGGACCCGTCGGAGGATTTCGCCCTCGCGCCCCGCCAGACCGACGGCCGCCGCTCCGATGGCCAGGTTCTGTGGGCTCATCATCTTCCCCAGGACCCCGCCGGCGGTGTTGGCGGCCGCGGCGAGGGTCGGCGACATCCCGGTCCCCTGCGCGGCGCTGACCTGCAGCGCGCCGAACAGCGAGTTCGATGACGTATCCGAGCCGGTGACGGCGGTGCCGAACCAGCCGAGCAACGGTGACAGGACGACGAAGAAACTTCCCGCGGTGGCCAGGAACAGGCCGAGTGTCGCGGTCTGCCCGGACAGGTTCATCACATAGGCCAACGCCAGCACCGCCATGACGGTGCCCGCGGCCTCGCGCAGCTGCGACAGCGTCTGCCCGTAGGCCCGCAGCGCCGAGCGAACGCTGATCCGCAGCATCATCGCGATGACGACGCCCGCGATGAGCAGCACCGTCCCGGGGGTGGCGAGCCAGTCGAACTTGTAGGTCGCGAGCGCCACCGGCTCGCCCTGTGGTGTCCGTACCGCGAGTCCGGGCCATTCGAAGGTCACCGTCGCGGCCTTCAGCACGCCCTTGACGCTCGGGATCACGGACAGGGCGAACAACACGATGATCACCAGGTAGGGCGCGAAGGCGCGGAAGACGTCGACGCGGGACGGCGAGACGCGGGACGCAGAGGTGAGAACGCCGGTCGCGCCGCCGCCAGTTGGCGTCGGGGCTCCACCACCGGACGCCTCGGCGTCGGCTCGGGCCGAGTGGTCCGAGCGGCGCGGTTGCCAGAACCGCGTCAACAGCAGAACGGATCCGGCCGAGGCCAATGCGGCGACTATGTCCACGAGTTGGATCGGGCCGAAGGTCGCGACCGCGTACTGCGGGACGGCGAACGACATGCCGGCCACTGCCGCCGCGGGCCACACCTCGCGCACACCCCGAGCGCCGTCGAGCACCACCAGCAGCAACAACGGGACGAAGAGTGCGAGCACCGGAACGAGGTGGGCGGTGGCCTGGCTCAGCGTGTCCGTCGGAATCCCGGTGACCTGACCGAGCGTAATGATCGGCAGCCCGACACCACCCCACGCCACCGGCACCGTGTTCGCGATCATCGACACCGTCACCGCGCGCATGGCCGACAGCCCGAGCGCCACCAACATCACCGAGCAGATCGCCACCGGCGCCCCGAAGCCGGCCAGCGCCTCGAGCAGCGCCCCGAACGAGAACGCGATGATCAGTCCCTGGATCCGGCGGTCGTCGCTGACCCGTGAGAACGCCTCGCGCAACCGGTCGAAATCCCCGCTGTCGCGGGTCATCCGGTAGACCCAGATCGCGTTGGCCACGATCCACATGACGGGGAACAGCCCGAAGACGGCCCCCTCCGTCACACCGGACACCGCGGTGGCGAACGGCATCCCGTACACACCGATCGCCACGGCGGTCGCGACGAGCAACCCGGTGACGGAGGCGATCCACGCGCGGACCCGAAACACGCCCAGAAGCAGGAACAGCAGCAAGAGAGGGATGGCGGCGATCGGGGCCGACCACCCTAGGGATCCGCCCAGAGGGGCGGTGGGCTGGTGATACATGACGGACCTCCGGCAGCGTTGACGGAGGAGGAACTGGAGTAATCGGTAGGGGCGTTCGGGGCCCGAGCCAGCAGGCGGACCTCTCGGCGCAGGAGCCGACGGCCGCGCCCGGCGAGCCGTTCGTCGCGACAAATCCCGCTTGCGGACGTCTTATATTTAAGACGCCGTCTGTTATGTAAGTCGGATTGTGTACGCGGAGGTGAATCACGTCAAGACAGATGACGTTGTTCTTGAGCGCGCCGACGACCGCCACCTCGTGGTCCGGCCGTGGGCGTCGTCGGCGCTTCCGCGCCCAGGAGGCGCCGGGTCAGTAGGTTCCGTGCACCACGTTCGGCGGTTCCTCGCCTCGCACGAAGTAGCGCAGCTGCTCCGCCGCGACCTCGTAGGCCCGGGACATCGTCAGCGGCACACTGGCGGCCACATGCGGGGTGAGCAGCAGACCGGGCACCTTCCACAGGGGGTGCCCCTCGGGCAACGGCTCCGGGTCGGTGACGTCGATCGCGGCCCGCAGCCGCTCGGAGTCCAGCTCGGCGACCAGCGCGTCGGTGTCACAGACCGGGCCGCGCGCCCCGTTGACCAGCACCGCGCCGTCCGGCATCGCGGCCAGGAACTCCGCGTCGGCCATGCCCCGGGTCTCCTCGGTGAGCGGAACGACCAGCACCGTGGCATCGTGCTCGGGCAGCAGGGCCGGCAGCTCGTCCATTCCGTGCACGCCGTCCCGGGCGCGCCGGCCGACCAGCGTGGTGCTCACCTCGAACCCCGCCAGCCGGCGGACCGTGTTCTCCGCCACGTCACCGGCCCCTACGATGAGGATCTTCTTCCCGGCCAGCTCTTCGGTCCGGTGGTAGTCCCAGCGCCCCTCGTCCTGAGCCCGGCCGAACCGCGGCAGATGCCGGTACACCGCGAGCAGCGCCGACACCACCCACTCCGCGGTGGCGCCGCCATGAGCGCCCCGGCAGTCCGAGAGCGCGACCCCCTCGGGCAGCCGGCCGATCCAGGCCTCGGCCCCGGCGGTGAGGAGCTGCACCAGCTCCAGGTCCGGCATTCCGTCGGTGAGCGCGGTCATTCCCGGGGTCATCAGAAACGGGGCCACCAGCACCCGCGCCGTGCGCGCCTCGGCGGGCGGCGCGGACCGGGGATCGTAGACGACCGGGCGCAGGCCGGGCACTTCGGCGAGGACCGAGGCGCAGTCGGCGTGGGGCACGAGGACCACGGCAGGATCACTGATAGTCGGCACCATGTGCGGACTCTCCCGCCTCGGATACAAGTCAGCGTTGGAAAGGCAGCGTTGGAAAGTCAGTGCTGGAAAGTTCGCGCAGGTCCGAGCCCCGCCAGGTACGTGGACATGGCGAGGAGGCCGAATTCCCAGGGCGGCAGATCCTCCGTGGGCGCGGTCGTGTTCATGAGCGTGCCGAGGTGCGGGCTGCTGATGGTGACCCGGTCGCCGGGTCGATGAGTGAACCCCACTGAGCGTGAGGTCTGCCCGACCAGGCCGCCCGATACCAGGGCATCGAGCCGGCCAGGGAGGCCATGGGCGAGGATGGCCTTGCCGAGCGCCGTGCAGTGCATCGGCAGCCGGCCGCCCACGCGTGGGGGCCGCCGAGGCTCGTCGAGGGCATTGATCTTTGGTATGTAGACCACGTCGGGCCCCTCCGGCACCGCGAGGTTCACCGTGGCGCGCGTCGCCTCGGAGAGGCAGGCGGGGAACGGCGCCGCGGCGTCGCACAGCGAGCGCTGGACGGAGACGAGCTGGCCCCACTCGAACATCCGCATCCCAAGGCGGTACCCCCCGCGGGTCCGCTCGAGCACCTTCGTGACCGAGCGCCGACAGGCCGTGCGCGAGCTTTTCCGGCAGCGGCTCGAGCGGGGCGTCGCGGCAGGCGACGTCCCCGCCACCGCGGACCTCGGGCCCCTCGCGTCCCTGTACACCACGGTGCTCCACGGGCTGGCCGTCCAAGCCCGCGACGGCGCCACCACCGAGGAACTACGGGCGATCATCGAATCGGCGATGCTCGGCGCCCCAAGAGCCGACCCGTGACCCCCGGGGGCTTACGGCCCGTCCGGGTCGGCGCGGTCGAGGGCGGGGTGGGCGGCGGGGGTGGTCCCGGCGAGCAGGTAGTCCGCGGCGGCGGTGTCCGTCACCAGGCTGGTGACCAGGCCGGACCTCAGCACCGCCCCGATCGCCTCGGCCTTACGGCGGCCACCGGCGATGGCCACCACCTCGGGGATCCGGCGCAGCCGGTCGGCCTCCACGGTGATGCAGCGCTCGCCCAGGTCGCGGCCGATGCGGCGGCCCTCGGCGTCGAAGAGGTGGGCCGACATCTCGGCGGCGGCGCCCAGGCTCTCGTAGTGGGCCCGCTCCTCCTTGGTCAGCATGTCGTAGACCGTGGAGATCCCGGCCTCCCAGGAGCCGATGGAGACGCAGGCCACGGTGACCTTGTCGAAGTACTCGAAGGCACGGGCGATACCGGTCTGGCCGCGCAGGGCGTCCGCGGTGGCCGTGTCCGGCAGCAGCATCGGCGCGTAGATGGGATGCGCCTCACCGCCGGAGACGGCGGCGGCGCGGCGCACCGCCTCCACCGAGCCGCGCTCGGCCGTGCCCGCGTCGTACACGCCCGTGAGCTGGACGACGGTGCACGGGGGCAGCCGGTGCAGCGCGGCCGCCATGTGAATCGTGGACCGCCCCCAGGCCAGCCCCAGCACATCCCCCTCGGTCACCAGCTCGCCCAGCAGGTCCGCGGCGACCTCGCCGAGGTTCTCCGGGTCCGGGGTGTCCGCCTCGGCGTCGGCCGGGGACTCCACGACGACCGCGTGGCGCAGCCCGTAGCGGGCGCGCAACGCGTCGGAGCGCTCCGCGTCGAGTTCGGCGGGAACCCGGATTTCGATGCGCACCAGATCGCGCTCGAGCGCCGTCTCCAGCACCCGCGCGACCTTGAAGCGGCTGACGCCGAACTCCTCGGCGATCTGGATCTTGGACTTGCCCTCGAGGTAGAAGCGGCGCGCCATGGCGGCCGCCTGCACCAGTTCGGCGGGTCCCATCCGCGTGGCTGAACGGCCCGTCGACACCGCGGTCTCCTCACTATTCACTGTCCGGACTCACCGTTCATCCTGTCAGAAACGGCGGAGTTGGTTGGGCCTTCACCCTTGAGTTCATCGACCGGTAGCTACGTCGCCTCATGAACCGGGGGTGCCGGTCGCCTTCTCGGCGAGCTGGCGCAGCGCCCGTACGGCCTTGGCCGGGTCGTCGGCGCCGTAGACGGCCGAGCCCGCGACGAACACATCGGCGCCCGCCTCGGCGCACCGCTCGATGGTCTCGGCCGAGACCCCGCCGTCCACCTGCAACCACATCTCAAGGCCGTGCTTCTCGATGAGCTGCCGGGTGCGGCGGATCTTCGGCAGCATGATGTCGAGGAACGCCTGGCCGCCGAAGCCGGGCTCCACGGTCATCACCAGCAGCATGTCCAGCTCGGGCAGCAGATCCTCGTACGGCTCGATGGGCGTGGCGGGCTTGAGCGCCATCGAGGCCCGCGCGCCCTTGGCCCGGATCTCGCGCGCCAGCCGCACCGGCGCGGCCGCGGCCTCCACATGGAAGGTGACGGAGCCGGCACCCGCCTCGATGTACTGCGGCGCCCAGCGGTCCGGGTCCTCGATCATGAGATGGCAGTCCAGCGGGGTCTCCGTGGCCTTGCCCAGCGATTCGACCACCGGCACGCCGAGGGTGAGGTTGGGGACGAAGTGGTTGTCCATGACGTCGACGTGGAGCCAGTCGGCGCCTTCGACCGCCTTCGCCTCATCCGCCAGGCGGGAGAAGTCTGCGGACAGGATGCTGGGATTGATCTGCGGGGCCATGGCTCCAAGCCTCCCACGATCGGAGCCGGTCCATGGAGCCGGGATCATCGCGCGAAGGCCCGCACCTCGGTGATCACCGGCTTCCGCTCGGAGTGATCACCGGGTCCCGCTCGGATCGACGGACGCCGATGGAGCCAGGATCATGAAGATGTCGGACAGAAACCTTGGCCATCGGGCGCAACCAGGCAACCCACCATGACGAGCGATCGAATACCCCGGCATCCCCGCACCGCGGTGTGCGCGGCGCTCACAGCGGCCGTCGTCGCGGCGCCGGTCGCCGGGGCCGGGCCCGCCTCCGCCGCCTCCGCGGCGGCCACGGCACCGCGGCCGGTCTGCGTCTCGCACCAGTCCGGGCTGGCCGGAAAGATGTCCAAGGACATCGCCGGCGCGCTGCGCGGCCGGTCCGGCACCGTCGCGATCAGCCTCCGCGACCACTCCACCCACACCCGCTGCACCCTGCGCGCGAACCAGGGGTTCGACTCCGCGAGCGTGGTGAAGGTGACGGTCCTGGGGACGCTGCTGTGGGACGCGCAGCGGCACCACCGGGGGCTGACCAAGCGCGAGAAGACCCTCGCCAAGGCCATGATCACCAAGTCGGACAACGCCTCGACCAGCAAGCTGTGGAAGCAGCTCAAGCCCTCCGGGGTCAAGGCGTTCGTGCGGGCGGCCGGCATGGACGCGACCGTGCCCGGCAAGGACGGCTACTGGGGCCTCACCCGGATCACCGCGAACGACCAGGAGCGGCTCCTGGACCTGATCACCCACCCCAATACGGTGCTGAGCGACGGCTCCCGCACATGCGTCCTCTCCCTCATGGGCAAGGTCATCCGGGAACAGCGCTGGGGCACCCCGGCCGGCGCCCCGGGCGGTACGAGGATCCATGTGAAGAACGGCTGGCTGGAGCGGTCCACACAGGGCTGGCGGGTGCACAGCATCGGCGCCTTCACCGGCGGCGGCCACGACTACACGCTCACCGTGCTCACCCAGGGCAACCGCACCATGGAGGCGGGGGTGGCCACCATCGAGGCGGTGGCGCGCGCGGTGCACAAGGACCTCACCCCCACCGCCCACGCCGTTACGCGCTACGCCCCCACCGACCGGCCCGAGGAAGCGCTTCCGGCGGTCCCGGAGGGCTGATGTGCCCTCTAGCGATTTCCCTAGTGCGTGCGACCTCCTGGTTGCCCATTCTTGGGAAAACTGGAGCGCCGGTGGGACGTCGAGTTCGACGACGAGTCCATCTTCGCCGCGGAGACCGTGGACGAACTGGTCACGCTGGTCCAGAAGTACGTCAGCGAGGAATCGGCGACATCATGACCTCGCCGACCACGCCAACCCCGCAAGAGGCATATCAGG
Organism: Streptomyces sp. NPDC059455; assembly: GCF_042750115.1. NCBI lineage: Bacteria > Bacillati > Actinomycetota > Actinomycetes > Kitasatosporales > Streptomycetaceae > Streptomyces > Streptomyces sp. NPDC059455. The sequence goes on along the minus strand of NZ_JBHYVB010000126.1, from coordinate 9,305 downwards.
CCACCAACAGGCACTACGAGCTGCCCGCCGAATTGTTCGGCATCTACCTCGACCAGCGGCTCAAGTACAGCTCCGGACTGTATTCCGACGAGCATACCGACCTCGATCGGGCCCAGACGGACAAACTGCACTTCGTCGCGCGGCAACTCGGCCTCACCGGAGGTGAGCGGCTGCTCGACATCGGCTGCGGCTGGGGCAGTCTGATCCTGTTCATGGCGCGCGAGTACGGCTGCCACACCACAGGCGTCACCCCGTCGCGCCCACAGGCCGAGTACATTCGGGAGCAGGCGGAGAAGGCGGGCGTGGCCGACCTGATCACGTTGGAACTCGGTTCGTTCGCCGATATCGAGGTGGCCGGACGGTTCGACGCGGCGACCCTGCTCGGCTCGATCGTGCACATGCCGAACCGAACGGCGATACTGCGCAAGATGCGCGGGCTGTTGCGCAACGGCGGGTCGATGTACCTGTCGGAAAGCTGTTTTCGGGACCACGAGACCTACGCGGAGTTCTCGCGACGGCCGGGCACCAAGCATGTCACCGAGGACATTTTCGGATTCGCCGACATGGTGCCGCTCTCGGTGCTCGTAGAGGCGGTGGAATCGGCCGGGTTCAGCCTCACCGGGCTCTCCGACCTCACCTCGCACTACCACCGCACCATCGAGGAGTGGGAACGGCGGGTCGAAACCGCGCGGGACCGCGTCGAACTGGTGGCGCCCGGCATGAGCGAGCCACTCATCCGATACCTCCGAACGGCCAACGCGGGATGGGGCTACACCACGAAGCACTATGCGCTGAGCGCGCTGAAATCCCGTATGGGTCCGACGGAGGCGCCATGACCGAAACGCTGCCCGAGTCCGATGCGGAGCGGTCGGGGCCGCCCATCGGCCCCGGGGAGATCCAGAGGCTGACCCGGAAGGCGGTGAGCCGCGCCGACACGCGGCAGTGGTCCATCGACGAGCTGGCCTGGGCGACGCTGCGGCCGGAGAAACTCACCGACACCGACCGGTCGGTGGTCCGGTTCATCACCTTTATCGAAGACCATATCCCCGGGTATCTCACCTACTTCCTGGACGCCTTCCCCGTGTCCGGCCGCGATCTGGCGATAGAGGAGTTCTGTTTCAACCGGGAGTACTTCCGATTTCTCATCTCCTGGGCGAATGAGGAAGAACGGCACGCATCAGTGCTGACCAGGTACCAGATCGAGGCCGACATCAGCGATCCCGAGACGCTGATGCGGGAGTTGGCCGAAGAGGGCCGGAAGAAGTTCGCGCTGCCTTACGAGAACCCGGTGTCTGGCCAAGGACGAGGCGCGGCACTTCGCCTTCTACAGCGAACTCATCGACGCCTACATCAAGCGGCACGGGCTCGCGGCGACGATACCGGACCTCAAGGACGTGCTGTCCACCTTTCGTATGCCCCTTGCGGACACGCTGAACGGATACTGGCGGTGGTCACTGAACATCGCGGACGCCACGTCCTACGACCACACCGAGGCATATGACGCGCTGGTCCGGCTCGTCAATGGCTTCGCCACGTCGGGAGGCCGGGCATCAGCCGCCGACCTGGGCGAGTTCGTCCACCGGATCCGCGGGATCTGACCGGATCCGCGGGATCTGACCGAGTCCTGGCGGGCGGGCGGCGGGCGATGCCTCGGGGTCTCTCCCTTCCGGGCACCCGGGAGAACGGGCGCGGTCAGCCGGTGCGGCGCAGCAGAGCCAGATACATGGCGTCCGTGCCGTGCCGGTGCGGCCACAGCTGGATGTCGGGGCCGTCGCCCAGCTCGGGCACCCCCGGCAGCAGCGGACGGGCGTCGATCCACTCCGCGGAGACGGCCGCGCCGCCCCGCCCCTTGAGGACGTCCTCGACCACGGCCCGGGTCTCGGCCGGATGCGGGGAACAGGTGGCGTAGCCGACCACCCCGCCGATCCGCGCCGCGGCCAGCGCCTCCCGCAGCAGTCCGCGCTGGAGCGGGGCGAAGCCCTCGAGGTCCTCGGGGCGGCGCCGCCAGCGCGCCTCGGGGCGGCGGCGCAGGGCACCCAGGCCGGTGCAGGGGACGTCCACCAGCACCCGGTCGAAGGACTCCGGGCGCCACGGCGGCCGGGTGCCGTCCGCGGCGATCACCTGGTACGGCCCGGGGTTGCCCGCCAGAGCCCCGGCCACCAGCCGGGCCCGGTGCGGCTGCTTCTCGGCGGCCAGCAGCGCGGCACCGCGCTCCGCGGCGAGCGCGGCGAGCAGCGCGGCCTTGCCGCCGGGGCCCGCGCAGCCGTCCAGCCAGCGCCGGTCGTCCCCCTCCAGCGGGGCGTTCGCCAGCGCGATGGCCACCAGCTGGCTGCCCTCGTCCTGCACTCCGGCCCGCCCGTCGCGCACCGCCTCCAGCGCACCGGGCTCGCCGCCCTCGGTGAGCCGTACCGCGTACGGCGACCAGCGGCCCGGCACCGCGGTCTGCTCGCCGACCGCGTCCAGCAGTTCCCCGGGCGTGGACCGGCCGGGCCGGGCGACGAGGGTGACCTCGGGCCGTTCGTTGTCGGCGGCCAGCAGTTCCTCCATACCGGCGCTGCCGCCGCCGAGCGCGTCCCACAGGGCGGAGACGACCCAGCGCGGATGCGAGTGGCGGACGCCCAGATGCTCCTCGGGGTCCTCGTCGTACGGCGGGGCGACCCGCTCCAGCCAGCCGTCGAGGTCGTGCATGGCGATCTTGCGCAGCACGGCGTTGACGAACTTGGCCCGGCCGTCGCCGAGCACCACCCGGGCCAGTTCGACGCTCGCCGAGACGGCGGCGTGGGTGGGGATACGGGTCCCGAGCAACTGGTGGGCGCCGAGGCTCAGTACATCGAGCACGGGCGGATCCACCTCGCGCAGCGGGCGGTCCACGCATTCGGCGATGACCGCGTCGTAGGTGCCCTGGTGGCGCAGGGTGCCATAGACCAGCTCGGTGGCGAGCGCCGCGTCCCGGGAGTCGAACCGCGGCCCGCTGCCGGCCTCCGCGCTCTCCCGCGCCTTGCGCAGCAGGGGCGGGAGAACGAGGTTGGCGTACGCGTCCCGTTCGTCGACCGCCCGCAGCGCCTCGAAGGCGAGGATCCGCACGGGGTCCTTCTGCGGGCGGCGGTAGGGCTTGCCAGGCCGGTTCGGGGCGTGGGGACGGCGACGACGGGGCTGGTCGGTCACGGGAAATGTGCTCCGGGGGACGGATCGGGCTGAAGGGACCAGCCTACGTCGCCGGGGCGTCGGCGGTCGTGGGACCGCCGTCCAGGGCCGCTCCGTCCACGATGGTCCCGTCCACGGTCGTCGCGTCCACGATGGTCCCGTCCACGGTTGTTCCGGCCACGGTTGTTCCGGCCACGGTCGTGGGGGCGACGGCCGCGCCGGACACGCTCGCTCCGTCCACGGCGAATCCATCGCCCACCGTCGTCGGCTGTTCGAACTGGGTGCGGTACAGCTCCTCGTAGCGGCCCCCGGCGGCCAGCAGCGCGGTGTGCGTACCGCGCTCCACGATCCGCCCGTCCTCCACGACGAGAATGAGATCCGCCGCCCGGACCGTGGACAGCCGGTGGGCGATCACCACCGCGGTGCGCCCGTCCAGCGCCTCGCCGAGCGCCTCCTGGACATCCGCCTCCGAGGTGGAGTCCAGATGCGCGGTGGCCTCGTCCAGGATCACCACCCGGGGCCGGGCCAGCAGCAGCCGGGCGATGGTCAGCCGCTGGCGCTCACCGCCGGAGAGCCGGTAGCCGCGCTCGCCCACGACGGTGTCAAGACCGTCCGGCAGGGCCGCGATCAGCCCCTCAAGACGGGCCCGGCGCAGCACCTCCCACAGCTCCTCGTCGGTGGCCTCCGGCCGGGCCAGCAGCAGATTGGCGCGGATCGAGTCATGGAAGAGATGGCCGTCCTGCGTGACCATGCCGAGGGTGGCGCGGATCGAGTCGGCCGTCAGCTCGCGGACGTCCACCCCGGCGAGCCGTACGGCGCCGCGGTCGGTGTCGTAGAGCCTCGGCAGCAGCTGCGCGATGGTCGACTTCCCGGCGCCGGAGGAGCCCACCAGCGCGACCATCTGGCCCGGTTCGGCGCGGAAGGACAGCTGGTGCAGGACCGGGACGCCACCGCGGGTGTCCAGCGTGGCGACCTCCTCCAGGGAGGCGAGGGAGACCTTGTCCGCGGCCGGGTAGCCGAAGTCGACGCGGTCGAACTCGACCGACACCGGCCCCTCCGGGACCGCCCTGGCGTCCGGCTTCTCCTTGATCAGCGGCTCGAGGTCGAGCACCTCGAAGACCCGCTCGAAGCTGACGAGCGCGCTCATCACCTCGACCCGCGCCCCGGCCAGCGCGGTCAGCGGCGCGTACAGCCGGGTGAGGAGCAGCGCGAGGGCGACGACGGCGCCGGGGTCGAGCCGCCCGTGCAGCGCGAACCAGCCGCCGAGGCCGTAGACCAGGGCGAGGGCCAGGGCGGAGACGAGGGTCAGGGCGGTCACGAAGGAGACCTGCACCATCGCGGTCCGCACCCCGATGTCCCGCACCCGCCGGGTTCGCGCGGCGAATTCGGCGGACTCGTCGGCGGGCCGCCCGAACAGCTTGACCAGGGTCGCCCCGGGCGCGGAGAAGCGCTCGGTCATCTGGGTGCTCATCGCGGCGTTGTGCGCGGCCGCCTCGCGTCGCAGCTTCGCCAGCCGTCCGCCCACCCGGCGCGCGGGCAGCAGGAAGACGGGCAGGAGCAGCAGCGTCAGCAGGGTGATCTGCCAGGAGATCCCGATCATGACGACAAAGGTGAGCAGCAGCGTGACCACATTGCCGACCACCCCGGAGAGGGTGTCGCTGAACGCCCGCTGCGCGCCGATGACGTCGTTGTTGAGCCTGCTGACCAGCGCGCCGGTGCGGGTCCGGGTGAAGAACGCCACCGGCATCCGCTGGACGTGGTCGAAGACGGCGGTGCGCAGATCGAGGATCAGCCCCTCGCCGATGTTCGCCGACAGCCAGCGGGTCACCAGCCCGAGCGCCGCCTCCGCCACGGCGATCGCGGCGATGAGCCCGGCCAGCCAGAGCACCGTGCCCTGTCCCGAACGGTGGACGATCGCGTCCACCACCCGGCCCGCAAGCAGCGGCGTCGCCACCGCGAGCACCGCCGTGACCGTGCTCAGCACCAGGAACAGCAGCAGCTGACGGCGGTGCGGACGGGCAAAGGCACCGATGCGGCGCAGCGTCTCGCGGGAGAAGGGCCGCCGGTCGTCTTGAGCATTGGCCGTCTGATACAGGGAATGCCAGGCGGTCGATTGCATGTCCATCACGCACCTCCGAGGTCTCGTGAGGAACGTAAGACTTCAACCTAGGTTGAAGTCAACATCCGCCTCCTCGGCGCGTCCGTAGCGCAGCCGGTCGTGACGTGGCAGACCCGCTCAGGCCCCGAGCCGCTCGCCCTCCGCGATCCGCACCCCGCGCGCCCAGTCCGCCGCGAGCATCGGCTTCTTGCCCTGCGGCCGCACCCAGGTCAGCTCGACGGCATGGCTGCCGGTGCCCACATACACGGCCTTCTTGGTGACGGCCGGCAGACCGGGCTCCAGATCCGTACGGTCCGCCACCGGCCGCGCCGAGACGACCTTCAGCCGCTCCCCCCGGAAGGTGGTCCACGCGCCCGGGGCGGGGGTGCACGCCCGCACCAGCCGGTCGACGCGCAGCGCGGGCGCCGTCCAGTCGATCTCCGCGTCCTCGACGGTGATCTTCGGGGCGAGCGAGATGCCCTCGGCCGACTGCTCCACCGGGCGCAGGGTGCCGTTCTCGATGCCGTCCATCGTCGCCTCGAGCAGCCCCGCACCGGCGAAGGCGAGCCGGGTCAGCAGATCGCCGCTGGTGTCGGTGGCCCGCACCTGCTCCGTGACCACCCCGAACACCGGCCCGGAGTCCAGCCCTTCCTCGATCTGGAAGGTCGAGGCGCCGGTCATCTCATCGCCCGCCAGCAGGGAGTGCTGCACGGGGGCCGCGCCCCGCCAGGCCGGGAGCAGCGAGAAGTGCAGATTGACCCAGCCATGCGCGGGGATCTCCAGCGCGGCCTTGGGCAGCAGCGCGCCGTAGGCCACCACCGGGCAGCAGTCCGGCGCGATCTCGGTGAGCCGGGACAGAAACTCCGGATCCCGCGGCTTGGCGGGCTTGAGCACCTCGATCCCCGCCTCCTCGGCCCGCTCGGCGACCGGGCTGGCCACCAGCCGACGGCCGCGCCCGGCGGGCGCGTCGGGACGGGTCACCACGGCCACCACCTCGTGCTTCCCGGACGCGATCAGCGCGTCCAGAGCGGGCAGGGCGACCTCGGGGGTACCGGCGAAGACGAGCCTCATGGGTGGCGAACTACCTCTCACACAGCGGATACGGCGGGAACGTCGCGAACAGAGTCTGAAGTCTATGGTCCGCCGTCCGAGGGGGCGTACGAGCGGACTGCCGCACGCCCCGGACCGTGACCGACGGGCGGGTGCCGCGTTGGTCAAGGCAGATTGACCGCATCGGGCCGCTGTCGCGGCCCGATCCATTTCCGCCATCCGTCCGACTCCCCCGACCCAGCCCTTCCCCCTACTCCCCCAACTCATCCCCCCATCCCCCGTCAACGCCGGTTCGAGAGGCTTGTTCATGGCCGACCACGCAACTCATGACGCCCAGGCACGGGCCAGCCTGCACCTCCTGGTCCGGGACATCGAGCGGGTCCGCCGCCAGGTGGACGCGCTGCGTACGCTCACCGCCCAGCTCGGCAATGTCTACCGCCCCCGTCGCACCGGCCCGTCCGCCGGTTTCGTGGTGTACGGACGCGCCCCGGCCCCCACCGTGCGGCTCGCCCAGGAACTGCGGGACAGCGTCGAGACGCTGGTCACGGCCGCGGTCGACTTCGACCGCTCGCTCGGCTTCTCCTGGGACGCGGTGGGCTCGGCGCTCGGCGTCACCAAGCAGGCGGTGCACCGCCGTTACGGCGCCCGCCGGGCCGCCGCGCAGAACGCGACCGAGGGCGGCGAACCGTCCACCGGCCGCCCGGCCGAGCCCGCCCCGCTGCCCTCGGTGCCCGCCGCCCGCGCGGTCCCCCCGCAGTCGACCCCGTCCCTCCGCGAGGACCCCCGCCCGAGCGCTTTCCCGAGCCCCCGGCCGTCCCTTTAGGGGCTCGGTTCTCCCCCAGCTACCGCTGGGAGGTGCCCCCGCCGGGCTCACCCGATGTCCAGGGGATCCACCCGCACCGCGGGGTCCCTGTCCCCCCGGGCCAGGCGGCGGGCCTTCGCCTCCTTGAGGGCTGCCGCGAGGGCGCTGCCCTGGCCGGGGCGGACCCGTAGCAGGGCGCGCTCCCAGACCTCGCCCGCGGGCGGGTCTCCGGGGCGGCGCGGGCGGCCGGGGGGCGGCGGGGGCAGCGGGACCGGGCCCAGGGTCTCGGCCCCCTCGGGGAGCCGGGTCGAGGCGATCAGCTCGGCCACCGCCTCCGCGGGGCCGGTCACGGCCGCCATCCGGGAGATCGGCGGGAAGCCCAGATCGGACCGCTCGGCCAGCTCCCGCGCCGCATAACCGGCCGGGTCCCAGCGCACCAGCGCCTGGACGGGCCGCAGCGTCGGCTCGGCCATGATCACCACCGTGCCGCCCCGTCCGTCGTCACCCTCCTCCCCATGGCCGCGGACCAGTGAGGCCGCCTCCAGCCAGTGGCGCAGCGCGTCCTCGCCCGCGCGCAGATCGGGGCGGCCGAGCAGGGCCCAGCCGTCGAGCAGCAGCGCCGCGGCGTAGCCGCCCTCCGCGACCGGTTCGGCGCCCGGTGTGCTCACGACGAGCGCCGGACGGTCGGGGACGGACGTCAGCACATGGTCACGACCCGATGTGCGGACGGGCACGGCCGGAAAGGCACGGCCCAGCTCCTCGGCGGTGCGCCGGGCCCCGACGATGGACGCCCGCAGCCGGACGCCCCCGCATTCGCGGCAGTGCCAGGCGGGCTCGTCCCGCCCGCACCAGCCACACACCAGATGGTCCGCGTCCCGCGCCTCCAGGGGGCCCGAGCAGTGCGCACAGCGCGCGGGCTCCCGGCAGCGCTCACAGGCGAGCTTCGGCACATAGCCCCGGCGCGGCACCTGCACCAGCACCGGGCCGCGGGTCAGCGCGTCCCGTACGGTCTGCCAGGCGATCGTGGGCAGCCGGGCGGCGCGGGCCTCCGCGTCCCGGGCCACCTCTCCCTCGTCGACCGTACGGATCAGCGGGGCGGCCGCCCGGACCCGCTCGCGGTCGGCCTCGAGCGGGCGGGCCCAGCCGTTCTCCACCAGCTGGGCGGCCTCCACGGTGCGGCCGAGGTCGCCCAGCAGAAAGCCGGTCTTCTCCTGGACGGCGCGCAGCAGCAGCACATCGCGGGCATGCGGCTGCGGCAGCCGGTCGTCGCTGTGACTGCGGTCCCCGTCGTCCCAGATCCCCACCAGCCCGAGGTCCCGGACCGGTGCGAACATCGCCGCCCGGGTGCCCACCACCGCCCGGACCGAGCCCCGGCTGACCGCCAGCCAGCGGCGGTAACGCTCCTCGGGCCCGAGGTCGGCGGTGAGCAGCACATGCCGCCCCGGGCCGCCGAGCACCCCCGTGAGCGCGGCGTCCACCCGCTCGGCGGTCCGTCCGTCCGGCACGACGACGAGCGCCCCGCGCCCGGACGCGAGCGTGGCGGCCACGGCGGTGGCCCACTCCAGGGGCCAGTGCGGCCCGGGCAGCGCGGTCCATACGGCACGCGGCCGGTCCCCGCGCACCAGCGCCTCCAGGAACCCGGGCCCGGCCGGATAGCGCGCCCAGCTCCCGGGCGCGGGCGGCTCCGGCGGGGGCAGCGGCGGCGGTGACGGCTCGCCCTCGGCACGGGCGTTGCGCTTGGGCAGGGCCAGCTGGAGCACATCGGCGAGCGATCCGGCGTACCGGTCGGCGACCGCCCGGCACAGCGCCAGCAGCCCCGGCCCCAGCACCTGCTCCGTGGAGACCACCTGCGCGAGGGCGGCCAGCGGGCCCCGGTAGTCGGACTCGGCGACGCGCTCGATGATGTACCCGTCGAGCAGCCCGCCCCCCTCGCGCCGCCCCTCACGCACCTTCCCCGCCCCGGCCCCGAACCGCACCCGCACCCGCACCCCGGGCCGGGCCTCGGCGTCCATCTCGGCCGGCACCGCGTAGTCCCACAGCTTGTCGAGGTGGACCGGCCCCTTGTCGACCAGCACCCGCGCCACCGGCCGCGGGGGGGGGCGCGCCCCCCCCCCCCCCCGCCGCCGCGTGGGCGGGGGGGCCCAGGGCGAGGGGCCCCCGACCCCCAAGATCGCGCGCGGGGCCCCCACCCCCCCCCCCCCCCCGACACCC
>NZ_JBHYVB010000125.1:0-34892 GCF_042750115.1 Streptomyces sp. NPDC059455 | reverse complement strand
CGGTGGTTGGGGCGGCCCCCGCCCCGGGGGGGGGGGCGCGGGGCCCCGGCCCCCCCGCCCCCCACTGGCCGCCCGGCCCCCAGGGCCAATGGCCGCGCCGCGCCCGGCGACGGACACGGACCCCGACGCGTCCGGCCCCCGTCCATGCGGTGCGGGAGCCGCACGGACGGGGGCCTGGGCGCCCGCGCACAACCAAGCGCACAACCAAGCGCACAACCAAGCGCACAACCAAGCGCTCAGCGCCCCAGATTCGCCCCGAAGCCCGCCGCCAGCGGCATCCGCAGGCCGAGCGGCGGCGGAGCCGCCAGCGCGTCGGCGACCGGGCGGGAGAAGCCGGAGTGGAAGAGGGTGCCCAGGAGGAAGTCCGCGGCCAGCGCCTGCACCTCGGAGCGGTGCTGATGCAGCCCGTGCCCGTCGGTGTGCACCTCGAAGCGGCACACATCGCGGTTGGCCTTCTTCGCCCGCTCCGCCAGCCGGTAGGACAGCTCGGGGTCGGTGCGCTCGTCGTTCGTGCCGTGGGCGATCAGCACCTGCCGTCCCACCAGCTGCTTCACCGGCTCGGGTTCGAGCATCTCGTCCGGCGCCGGAAGCCAGGGCGCCAGCGCCACCACCGAGGCGACGGCTTCGTGCCCGGCGGCGCGGAGGGCGGCGCGCCCGCCCATGCCGTGGCCCACGAGGCAGACCGGTACGTCGCCGTAGCGCCGCACCACCTCCTCCACGGCCCAGGTGGCATCGGACGCGGCATCGGCGGCCGCCCCGTTCCAGCCCCGGCACCGGTAGTGGACGACATGGGCGGCCAGCCCCTCCTCCCGGCCCGCCCGGACCAGCCGCCGGGCCAGCGGCAGCGTGGCGGCCACCGAGAGTCTGGACGGCCGTCTGGTCCCGCTGGGCTCCCCCTCGGGGAGCAGCAGCACCACACCGTGTACGGTCCTTCGCGCGGCGGCCGCGCCCATCGGCCGCCCCAGCCGTGCGCCCCGCTCGGGCAACGCTTGCTGAGCCATGGCAGAAACGATCGCAGAAGGATTGGTGTACTCCACTACCCGTGCGGGTCACTGTTGCGTATCTATCCCCCACGTTCTACGCGCGTAGGGGCTACGCTGCCCAGATGACGAGCGAGCACACCCATGAGCCCACCCCCGAACAGATCCGCCGTGCCCCCAAGGTGCTGCTGCACGACCACCTCGACGGTGGGCTGCGCCCGGGCACCATCGTCGACCTCGCGAGGGAGACCGGGTACGACGCGCTCCCGGAGACCGAGCCCGACAAGCTGGGCATCTGGTTCCGCGAGGCGGCGGACTCCGGGTCGCTGGAGCGCTATCTGGAGACCTTCTCCCACACCGTCGGTGTGATGCAGACCCGCGACGCGCTCGTCAGGGTCGCCGCCGAATGCGCCGAAGACCTCGCCGAGGACGGCGTCGTCTACGCCGAGATCCGCTACGCCCCCGAGCAGCACCTGGAGGGCGGGCTGGCCCTGGAGCAGGTCGTCGAGGCGGTCAACGAGGGCTTCCGCGAGGGTGAGCGACGGGCCTGGGAGAACGGCCACCGCATCCGCGTCGGCGCGCTGCTGACCGCGATGCGCCACGCGGCCCGCGCCCTGGAGATCGCCGAACTCGCCAACCGCTACCGCGACCTGGGCGTGGTCGGCTTCGACATCGCGGGCGCCGAGGCCGGTTTTCCGCCCACCCGCCACCTGGACGCCTTCGAGTATCTGAAGCGGGAGAACAACCACTTCACGATCCACGCGGGCGAGGCGTTCGGACTGCCGTCCATCTGGCAGGCGCTCCAGTGGTGCGGCGCCGACCGGCTGGGCCACGGCGTCCGCATCATCGACGACATCGAGGTCGGGGACGACGGCTCCCTCACCCTCGGTCGCCTCGCCTCGTACGTCCGTGACAAGCGCATCCCGCTGGAGCTGTGCCCGAGCTCCAACCTCCAGACCGGCGCGGCCAGTTCCTACGCCGAGCACCCCATCGGGCTGCTCCGCCGGCTGCATTTCCGTGCCACCGTGAATACGGATAATCGTCTGATGAGCGGGACGAGCATGAGCGGGGAATTCCAGCATCTTGTATCAACGTTCCATTACACGCTCGACGACATGCAATGGTTCACGGTCAATGCAATGAAATCGGCATTCATTCCTTTTGACGAACGTCTGGCGATGATCAGTGACGTGATCAAGCCCGGATACGCCGAGTTGAAGTCCGAATGGCTGTTCCGCGATGTGGCCTCCGCGTCGGCCGTGACCAGGGATTCCGCACCCAAGGGCAGCTGAGCGGGCGCACCCGGCGCACGACCTGGGCGGGGTAACGGAGGCCGTTTTCGGTGTTTGCGGGCAGCCGAAATCCAGGGCTACGTTTCCGTATCGGTCAAGCCCCCGTCTCAAGGACAGATTTCTGATGAAGCAGGGAACCCTCAAGACTCTCGGTGTCATTGCCCTCGGTGCCGCCGCCGTCGTCGCCGGAGGCAGCGCCGCGTCCGCGGCGCCGGTCCCCGGTGGCTCCGCGGGCAGTGTCGCCGCCCCGGGGCAGCCCACCGCCGGTCAGCCCGCGGCGAGGCCCGCCGCCCCCCAGGCCAAGCCCGCCCAGGGCATGCTGAGCCAGCTCCCGCTGGGCAGCCTCGGCCTCGTCAAGCTCGGCTGAACCCCGCCTGGGCACACGGCCGGGCCGCACATCCCGAAGGGGGTGTGCGGCCCGGCCATTTCCGTATGGGTGGGTATGCGGGGTTACGCCGCGGCGTCGGCGCGAGAAGGTCACCATGCCTCGCGGTAGGCGTCCTCCGCCGGAAGCAGGAACCACAGCGCGAGATAGAGCAGGAACTGCGGCCCCGGCAGCAGACACGAGACCACGAAGAGCACCCGCATCGTCGTCGGGGTGGTCCCGAAGCGCCGGGCGAGACCGGCACAGACACCGGCGATCTTCTTGTCGTGGCGGGGGCGGACCAGCGGTGCGGCCATGATGGGCACTCCTCGTCGTCGGGTGGGCTCGGGAAGAGCTGGTTCCCGATGTCCTCGACGCTATGTCCGCGAGCTGGAGGAGACGTCGCTCCACGGTGCGATCCCGACCCTGGGAATCGTCGGGGTCGGGGCCTGGGCGCCGTCGTTCCGGGGGAGGGGGGCCATCCGGCCCCGGTCGGCCCGGCGGCGGAGCCACGCCCGTACGGCTGGGACCACCAGCACATGCGCGAGGGCGACGCCGACGGTGTTCAGCAGCACCGTGTCCACGTTCATGATCTGCCCGGTCACCTCGCTGCGCAGCAGCGCGAACCCCATGGCCACCATCGCCCCCGTGAAGGCCGTACGGATCAGCGAGGCGAGCGGATACGCCTCCACCCGGCCTCCGGCCAGCGGCAGCAGCACCCCGAGCGGCGCGAGCAGCAGCAGCCCGCCCCCGATGGAACGGGCGGCCGACCAGGGGCTGAGCGCCAGATCGGCGCGGATGGTGGCCAGTGGTTCGAGGGTCGCCGCAGACACCCAGGGGACGTTCACCGGTCGCAGGGTCAGCCAGCAGACGAACGCGAGATGGGCCACGAGGAGCGCGAAGCCCGCGACGCGGTAGCGGAAGGCGGCCCTGCGGCCGAAAGGACCCTGCACAAAAATCAGGACGCCGTACGCGGGGGTCGCGGTTCCGCCCCCGCCCCGCTGGTCAGCACCTTGTTACCGACAAGTCGCCGACCTGGGACGGGGCGGTACCGACAGGTAACGAATCAGGACACCAGTACCCCGGAGGTGACCGCGATCATCGGATTGCGGCGCATCTCCTCGGTGCACTGGTACGCCTTGAGCGGATCCCGCTGGCTGTCCGGGCCGCCGAGCACCACCTTGCCGTCGTCGCCGGCCACCGTGGTGTCCGCGAAGGTGCAGACGATCTGGGCGAGCGCCAGGGACTGGATCTCCTCCGGCGGCCGGTTCAGCCGCAGCGCGCTGTCCGGGTCGCCCTTGGCCGGACCGGAGATCTCCACCCAGTCCTCGACCGCCGTGGAGAACCCGGCCGACACCTCGGCCGCCGACGGCGGCAGCCGCAGCTGCTCCAGCAGCGCCCGGGCGACCCGCACCGGCTCCCGGGCCGTCTTCTCGTCGCCCTGCCGGGTGGTCCGGCTCACCGACAGGATCCGCGAGGAGCACAGCAGATAGATCCGTACGGAGACCCGGCCCATCCCGTCGGCGGCCCGCTCCGACTCCGGCGCCCGGCAGGACGCCCGCGAGGGCGCGGCCCCCGCGTCCACCGGCACCGAGGTGCCCCGTATCCCGCACCCGGCCGCCAGCAGTGCGACCGCGCCGGTCAGCAGAAGGGCGGCCGACCGGGTCCAGCGCGCGCTCATGGCCTGCCCTCCTCGTCCCGGCCCGTGCCCTTGCCCCTGGCGCCGCCGTCGTCGCGCTCGGTCCCGGGGGAGCCGTCGCGCTCGTCCTCGGCCTCGTCGGAGGCGATCCGGGAGGCGTCCATCGGCAGCCGCAGTGTAAAGACGGCGCCGCCCTCCGGCGAGTTCGCGGCGCTGATGTCGCCGCCGTGGATATGCGCGTTCTCCATCGCGATCGACAGCCCGAGCCCGCTGCCCTCCGAGCGGGGGCGGGACGCGCTCGCCTTGTAGAAGCGGTCGAAGACATGCGGCAGCACATCCTCGGGGATGCCCGAACCGTGGTCCCGGACCTTGATCAGCAGCTCATCGCCGTCGGTGCGCACCGAGACCCGCACCGGCGAGCCACCGTGCTTGAGCGCGTTCCCGATCAGATTCGCCAGGATCACATCCAGCCGCCGGGGATCCAGCCGGGCCACGATCCCGCGCGCCGCGTCCAGCTCCACCGCGTCCAGCCAGGCGCGGGCGTCGATGCACGCCGTCACCTGGTCGGCGACATCGACATCGTCGAGCACCAGCCGGGCCGTGCCCGCGTCGAAGCGGGTCACCTCCATCAGGTTCTCCACCAGGTCGTTCAGCCGCCGGGTCTCGCTCACCACCAGCTGCACCGCCGGAGCGATCATCGGGTCGAGCGAGTCGGCCTCCTCCTCCAGCACCTCCGTGACGGCCGTGATCGCGGTGAGCGGGGTCCGCAGCTCATGCGACATGTCCGCGACGAAGCGCCGGCTGGACGCCTCCCGCGCGGACAGCTCCGCCACCCGCTTCTGCAGCCGCTCCGCGGCCCGGTTGAAGGTGTGGGAGAGATTGGCCAGCTCATCGGAGCCGGAGACCTGCAGCCGGGTGTCGAGATGCCCCTCGCCCAGCCGGTGCGCCGCCTCCCCGAGCCGCTGCACCGGCCGCAGCACCGTGGCCGCGGCGGCCTGCGCCAGCAGCGCGGCGCCGATGAGCGCGAGCCCGGTGGCGATCCCCAGCGACCAGGCCAGGGAGTTCAGATCCTGACGCTCGGTGTCGAGGGACTTGAGCATGTAGCCGGTCGGCCCGCCGCCGTTCACCTTGGCCCCGCCGACCAGGTACGGGGTGCCGCCCAGCGTGATCCGCTGCCAGTAGAGGTGGTAGGGGGAGGTGTTCCCCTTGCCCACCGGGCGCTTCTCGTCCACCGCGCGCCGCAGCGCGGAGGGCACCACATCGAGGGTGAACAGATCCTTGTCCGAGGCCGCCGGGCAGCTTCCGGTGTCCTTCGTCCGGGTGATCAGCAGCACCTCGTACTTCTGAGTGTTGTCCGCCATACGGCCCGCCGCCTCCCGCAATTCGGAACAGGTGGGGAGGGAGGGCAGCGGGTCGGTGTCGTCCTTCAGGGCCTTGCGGAACTCGTCCAGCGCCGAGTCCTGGGTACGGGTCAGCACCGCGTCCCGGTTCAGCCAGTACGCGATGGCGGACGCGGACACGGCGGCGGTCAGCGCCACCAGGCCGAAGACCAGCATCAGCCGCAGCCGGAGGCTGAACCACCGCAAGAGCCCCGCGGCCCAGCCCCGGGCCCGACCGGGCTCGTCGCTCACTGCGCTCAATTCCGTACTTCTCCGCCCCCGTGCGCGACGCACATATTGCTCACTGCGCTGATCCGTTCGCTTCTCCGCCCGTGCGGCGAAGGTGCGGACATCGCAGTCGTCCGCGGCCCGGCGGCCGCACGTGCGTCGCTCACTGTGGCGCGTCCAGCCGGTATCCGACCCCGCGCACCGTACGGATCAGCGTCGGCGACGACGGCACGTCCTCCACCTTCGCGCGCAGCCGCTGTACGCATGCGTCGACCAGCCGCGAGTCGCCGAGGTAGTCGTGCTCCCACACCAGCCGCAACAGCTGCTGCCGGGACAGCGCCTGCCCCGGACGGCGGCTGAGCTCCAGCAGAAGCCGCAGCTCGGTGGGGGTGAGCTGGAGATCCTCGCCGTTCTTGGTAACCGTCATGGCCGCGCGGTCGATCAGCAGACTGCCGAAGGCCGCGGAGTCATTGGCCTCCCGCTCCCCGCGCCGCAGCACCGCGCGGATCCGGGCGTCCAGCACCCGGCCCTGCACGGGTTTGACCACGTAGTCGTCGGCACCGGACTCCAGGCCGACCACGACGTCGATGTCATCGCTGCGCGCGGTCAGCAGGATGATCGGCAACTGGTCGGTACGGCGGATCCGGCGGCACACCTCGAAGCCGTCGATCCCGGGCAGCATCACATCGAGCACGATCAGATCCGGCCGCTGCTCACGCAGCAGTTTCAGGCCGTCCTCGCCCGTCGCCGCGGTCGCCACACGGTGGCCCTGGCGAGACAGCGAGAGTTCGAGGGCCGTGCGGATGGCGTCGTCGTCCTCGATCAGCAACAGGAAAGGCACGTTGGTCATTCTGGCCTACAAGGGGCCTGTAGTTCGACCGTCAGGGGTTTATCGGCTCGATCGCCTGTGACGAGCCTGTGACAGTCGACAGACACCCCCATGAAACTGGCCCGGCAAAGTCTTCTGTGCACCGGGCGGAACGACACCGGCCGGGGCAGCCAGAAGCCAGACCGACCAGGCTCCATCGACGGGGGGCGCGAAATGAGCACACTGCACTTCTCCACCATCAGCGCAGTTCGCACGCGCCTCCACGACGCCGGACGGAGCAATGAGAAGTCCGGTGCCGTGAGCGGGCGGGGGTGCGCTCGCGGCGCCGGGCGTCAGCGGCCTCCTTACATGGTGGCCATTGACGCGATCACGGGGGACGAGGAGGCCGGTCACGGCCTCGGGGGGGACAACGGGGGACCGGGGGGCCACGGGGGAGGCTCGTACGGGGAGGCAGAGGGGGAGCGGCGCAGCACGTCGGAGGCGGAGTTCACCGCCTACGTCCAGGAGCGCCGCGCCTCCCTGTACGCAACCGCCTACCACCTGACCGGTGACCGCTTCGAGGCCGAGGACCTGCTGCAGAGCGCGCTGTTCTCGACCTACCGGGCCTGGGACCGGATCAGTGACAAGGCGGCGGTCGGCGGCTATCTGCGCCGCACCATGACCAATCTGCACATCAGCGCCTGGCGTCGGCGCAAGCTCAACGAGTACCCGACGGAGGAGCTGCCGGAGACGGTCGGCGACCACGACGCGATGCGCGGCACCGAACTGCGCACCGTGCTGTGGCAGGCCCTGGCCCGGCTCCCCGAGCTGCAGCGCACGATGCTGGTGCTGCGCTACTACGAGGGTCGGACGGATCCGGAAATCGCGGACATCCTGAACATCAGTGTCGGAACGGTCAAGAGCAGCATCTGGCGCTCGCTGCGCCGGCTGCGCGAGGACGAGGCCCTCAGCTTCGGCCGTGACGAGGAGGAGTCCTTCGGCGAACTGGTCGCCTGACGGCGGCGGGGACGATCGAAGGCGGGGGAAAATCGGGGGATACGGGGGAAATGGGAGGGAGAAATCGGGGGAGCACGGGGGAAACAGGTGCGAGGCCGGACAGCCGAGGGGGGATGTCCGGCCTCGCACCTTTTTGCCTGCGTGCCTGCGTGCCTGCGTGCCTGCGTGGCCGCGTGGCCGCGTGGCTATACGGACGCCTTCTGGCCGGAGGCGGGGATCCGCTCTCCCGCCGTCGCTATCCGGCCCAGCGCCACGTCCTTGCCGCACGCGTACGCGCCCAGTGCCGTCTGCCGGGCCACGATCCCGCGCTCCGCGCGCATCAGCCGCCAGCCGCGCCGCAGCAGGTAGAGCGCGGGCTTACGGCCCTCCCGCAGATCGCGCAGCAGCCTGCGCCGGAACGTGGTGGACGGGCGGCCGCGCAGACAGATCGCGTCCGCGAGCACGCCGAGATCGGCACACCGCCCGACGATGTCGGCGGCGAAGATCCCCTCGGCGATGAACAGCGGCGACCGCCCGAGGCCCAGCGCCTCCTCGCCGACGCGGGCGCTGGTGGCGATGTCGTACAGCGGCACGGTCGTACGGGACGTACGGCACAGCTCCTCGATGGCCGCGACCGCCGCGTCCGCGTCCCAGGACAGCGGCGAGTCCCAGTCGGCGCCCCCGCCGTCGGGGAGTTGGGGGAGCGTCGGGTCGCCGCCCTCCTTGTAGAAGTCGTCGAGGTTGAGCACGGGCAGCCCGGTGCGGGTCGCGAGGGAGGACTTGCCCGAACCCGAGGGGCCGGAGAGCAGGACGACACGGGCGGAAGGCGGTTGGCTGGTCACGGAACACCAGTGTGACGCATCCTTTCGCCCGAGTGACCCCCGCGTAACCATCGACCTGGCCGTCGACCTCACGGACTACGCGGCCCGGTCCCGCCGTCACACGACCGCGCGTGGCCGCTCCGCCGCCGCCGTACGGGCCGGGCGGGTCCGGGGGCCGAAGACCGCCAGGACGAGGGCGCCCAGGAGCCAGGTGCCCGCGATGAAGAAGAAGACGCTCTGATAGCCGGTGCCGTGGTAGAGGGCCGCGATGATCAGCGGCCCCGCGGCGTTCGAGAGCCGCCCGAGCCCGTAGGAGACGCCCGTTCCCAGCGAGCGGCCGCGGGTGTCGAAGAGTTCGGGGGAGTAGGCGTACCCCAGGGCCGTGTAGCCGCGCTCGAAGAGGTTCACCAGGAAGCCGAAGACCACGATCAGCGCCGGGTTGAAGGTCAGCCCGTACAGCAGACCGCACAGCGCGATCACCGCGCCGAAGGCCACCAGACACCATTTGCGCTCGAACCGGTCGGTGACCAGGGAGGCCAGGAACGAGCCGAGCGGCGCGCCCACGGTGGTGAGCGCCACGTAGAAGACCGACTTCTCGACGCTGAAACCCTCCTTGGCCAGCAGGGTTGGCGCCCAGCTCGAGTAGCCGAAGAAGCCGATGGTCTGGGTCACCCACAGGACGGTGAGCAGCGCGGTCGGCCCGAGGTACCGCTTCTTCAGGAGGAGGCGGGGCGACGCCTTGGCGGGGCGGGTCTCGTCGATCGGCGGCGCGGGCTCGGGGAGCGGGCCCTTCTCGGCGGCGACCCAGGCCTCGATCTCGCCGAGGACCGCCTCGGCGGCTTCGTACTCGCCCCTGCTCTCGTACCAGCGGGGGGACTCCTTGAGGTGCCGGGTGAAGAAGACGAAGAGGAGGCCGAGCGAGCCCCACAGATAGACCAGCCGCCAGGACCAGTCGCTGAGCGGTACGACGGCGCTGGCGATGAGGTTGGTGGCCGGGGTGCCGCAGATGCCGATGACGATGGCGTACGCCTGGTACTTGCCGCGTACGGCGGACGGATACATCTCGTTGACGTAGATCACCGCCACGACGGTCATCGCGGACAGCCCCGCCGAGGTCAGCACCCGGAAGACGCCCAGCGACACGACGTCCCAGGAGAAGGCCGAGGCGAGCGAGAAGACCCCGAACCACAGCGTGGTCTGGATCAGCGCCTTCTTGCGGCCCCAGCGGTCGGCGAGGGTGCTCGCGACCACGGAGCCGATGAACATGCCGACGAACGACAGCGAGGTCACGTAGGCGATCTGATCGACCGTGATGCCCCAGAGGTCGATGAGCTGGGGAGCGGTGGTGGCGAAGGTGTTGATGTCCGCGAACTCGAAGAAGTAGGCGAACGAGACGGCCAGCAAGGTGATCTTGTGGAACCGGGAGATGGGGAGTCTGTCCAGCCGGTTCACCGCGTTGGAGTGCTGCATGGGCGGCCCTTGTCGAAGAGGCGGGGAGGGGGACGGAGCGGGGGGTTCGGCGGTGTCGCAGGGAAACGGGGTCAGGCGCCTTCGCCGGGCCAGTAGAGCCGCATGGGGTTGTCGACCAGCAGCTTCCGCCGCTGCTCGGCGGTGACCGCCACCTGGGGCACGTAGTCGGCCAGCAGCCCGTCGTCGGGCATATGGGCGGTGAGGTTGGGATGCGGCCAGTCCGTGCCCCACAGCACCCGGTCGGGGAACTCCTCGATCGCGCGGCGGGCGAAGGGCACCACATCCGGGTACGGGTGTGGCTCGGCGTTCAGGGCCGGGGGCCCGGTGACGCTGAGGCGCTCGGGGCAGGTCACCTTGACCCATACGTCATCGCGTTCGGCGAACCGCAGGAAGCGGGTGAAGCCCGGCCCGTCCGCCGGTTCGGTCACGTCCGGGCGTCCCATGTGGTCCACGACGAGCGGGGTGGGCAGGGAACTGAAGAAACGTTCCAGCTCGGGCAGGTCGGCGCCTTCGAAATAGAGGACGACATGCCAGCCGAGCGGGGCGATCCGCCGGGCGACGGCGGCCAGCGCGTCCTGGGGCGCCGCGTCGGCCAGCCGCCTCAGGAAGGTGAAGCGCACCCCGCGCACCCCCGCCGCGTCCAGCCGGCGCAGCTCGGCGTCGGTGACATCCGGGCGTACGGTCGCGATGCCACGCGCCCGGCCGCCGGACGCCTGGACGGCGTCGACCATGGCGCTGTTGTCCGCGCCGTGACAGGTCGCCTGGACGATCACGTTACGGGCCACCCCGAGGTGGTCGCGGAGGGCGAAGAGGTCATCCTTGCCGCCGTCGCAGGGCGTGTACTTCCGCTCGGGCGCGAAGGGGAACGCGGCCTGCGGGCCGAAGACATGGCAGTGGGTGTCGACGGTGCCCGGCGGCAGGGCGAAGGCGGGCCGGGACGGATCGGGGTGCCAGTCCAGCCAGCCCGGGGTCTTGGGGGAGAGCGTGCTCATGAGGGCTCCTCTGGACGGGTGGGCGGCCCCGCGGTCATTGGGGAACCCGGGCCGATCGACGGACGTGCGCGTCATCTCAGCGGCTCTGCTTCGTCAGCAGGGCGTCCAGACGGGGGTAGACGGTGCGGGCATTGCGTTCGAAGATGCCGGTCAACTCGTCCGCGGGGAGCCCGGCGGCCTCGGCGTAGCGGCGAGTGTCGTCGAAGTGCCGGCCCGTCCGGGGGTCGATGTCGCGGACGGCGCCGATCATCTCCGAGGCGAAGAGGATGTTCCGGGCCGGGATGACGTCGAAGAGCAGGTCGATACCGGGCTGGTGGTAGACGCAGGTGTCGAAGAAGACATTGCCCAGGACATGCTCCTCCAGGGGCGGCTTGCCCAAAGCCATCGCCAGTCCGCGGAACCGGCCCCAGTGATACGGAACGGCGCCGCCGCCATGCGGGATGATCAGCCGCAGGGTGGGGAAGTCGGCGAACAGATCGCCCTGCACGAGCTGCATGAACACCGTCGTATCGGCGTTGAGGTAGTGCGCCCCGGTGGTGTGGAAGGCGGGGTTCACGCTGGTGCTCACGTGCACCATCGCCGGAACGTCGTACTCCACCAGCTTTTCGTAGATCGGGTACCACGAGCGGTCGGTCAGCGGCGGGGCCGTCCAGTGGCCGCCCGAGGGATCGGGGTTGAGGTTGACCGCCACGGCCCCGAACTCCTCCACACAGCGGACCAGTTCGGGCACACAGGTGGCCGGATCGACGCCCGGCGACTGCGGGAGCATCGCGGCGGGGGCGAAGCGCTCCGGGTAGAGCTCGCCGACACGGAAGCAGAGCTCG
The DNA here is from genome assembly GCF_042750115.1 of Streptomyces sp. NPDC059455. NCBI lineage: Bacteria > Bacillati > Actinomycetota > Actinomycetes > Kitasatosporales > Streptomycetaceae > Streptomyces > Streptomyces sp. NPDC059455. Next base: position 23,099 of record NZ_JBHYVB010000125.1, on the reverse strand, counting down.
TTGCAGAGCGTCGCCCACTCGGCGGAGGTGTGGAGATCACCGATGTGGTGGGCCATGAAGGACGCCCGGGGCGAGAAGACCGTCAGGTCGATGCCGCGCTCGTCCATCAGCCGGAGCTGATTCGGCTCGATGCTCCGGCGGAGCTCGTCGTCGCCGATGCGGAGGTCGGCGCGGGAGGGGGTGCGGGCGGGGTCGGTGAGTCCGTTGATCTGCTGGGTGCGCCATGCCTCCAGCGCCGGGGGCGCGGTGGTGTAGTGGCCATGGCAGTCGATGATCATTCGCTGTTCCTTCGTGGCGTGCGGTTCCTCGCAACCTAACTGTCGATGAAATTGTTGACAATATGTGCGACGAAAAATGCCCCTGCGATGTCTGGGGTGCGGACGGCGCGGGGGCGCTCGGTGCGGAAGGAGGAGCGGGGGTGGGTCCAGGGGGTGTCGGGCGGATCGTGACGCCTGCGGCGGGCTGGTCCCCTCCCCGCCCCTTCCCGAAACTGGGGCTCCGCCCCAGACCCCGGTCGGGTCGCGGGTGGCGTGGTCGGGGCGCTGGCCGGTGAGCTGACCGCGGCGATGGTCGGCTCGTCGACCCGTTGGGGTCCAGGGGGGAGCGGAACTGGGGCTCCGCCCCAGACCCTGGCTGGGTCGCGGGTGGCGTGGTCCGGGCGCTGGCCGGTGGGCTGATCGCGGCGATGGTCGGCTTGTCGGCCCGTTGGGGTCCAGGGGTGGAGCGGAACTGGGGCTTCGCCCAGATCCTGGCTGGGTCGCGGGTGGCGCGGTCGGCGCTCCGGGCCGGTGAGCTGATCGCGGCGATGGTCGGTTTGTCGGCCCCCGGGGTCCAGGGCCGGAGTGGCCCCGGGGCTCCGCCCCGGCCCCCGGCTGGACGGCTCGGATGTGTGCGGGGCGTGACGGTCGGCTTATCGGTCTCCCGGGGTTCAGGGGCGAAGCGGAGCGTGGGCTCTGGACCAGCGGTCCCCGGCTGGTCGTGACCGGCGAGGTCACCGGTGGGCGCGACGTCAACGACGTCGTCGAGCTGGACGTCCTGCGCGTCGAGCCCACCGGCTAACCCCGAGCGACCTCAGCGGTGTGCGCGGGGGTGTAGCGCTCGCCCAGCACCTGGTCGCTCAGCGGGTCCAGCGCGGCCAGCGCCTCGGCGTCCAGGGTGAGCTCCAGCGCGGCCGCGTTCTGCTCCAGCCGGGCCGGGCTGCGGGTGCCCGGAATGGTCGCCACCGCCACCCCGAGCCGCTCGGCCTGGGCGTACACCCAGGCCAGCGCCACCTGGGCCGGGGTGGCACCCAGCCGGTCGGCCACCTCGCGCACGGTCTGCGCGATCTTCTCGTTGGCCTCGCCCGCCTCGCCGGCGAAGCGGGGGTTGGTGCGCCGGAAGTCCTTCTCGCCCAGTGTGGAGCGGTCCAGGGCGCCGGTCAGGAACCCCCGCCCCAGCGGCGAGTACGGCACCAGCCCGACCCCCAGCTCGGCCATCACCGGGGTGACCGCCTCGACGTCGCGGGTCCACAGCGAGTACTCGCTCTGCACCGCGGTGATCGGGTGCACCGCGTGCGCCCGGCGCAGCAGCTCGCCGTCGACCTCGGACAGGCCCAGATGGCGGACCTTGCCCGCCTCGACCAGCTCGGCCATCGCCCCGACGGTCTCCTCGATCTCCACGTCCTGGGGCGGGCGGTGGGCGTAGTACAGGTCGATCACCTCGACGCCCAGCCGCAGCAGCGAGGCGTCGCAGGAGCGCAGCACGTAGTCCCGGGCACCGCGGATGCGGCGTGCCCGGTCGCCGGCACTGCGGTCGATGCCGAACTTGGTGGCCAGCTGCACCTGGTCCCGGCGGCCGTGGATGGCCCGGCCCACCAGCACCTCGTTGTGCCCGGTGCCGTAGGCGTCGGCGGTGTCCAGGAACGTGATGCCCAGCTCCAGGGCCCGGTCGATGGTGGCCAGGCCGCCGTCCCAGTCGGCGGCGCCATAGCTCTCGCTCATCCCCATGCACCCCAGGCCCATCGCGCTGACGGTGAGACCGGGCGCGCCGAGCGTGGTTCGGGTGATCATGCGTGGATACTCCTCCTGCCCGGCGGACCGGGCGGTACCTTGAGCACTGACGAACGCTTCCGAAACTAGGACTTGGAGCGCGCTCGAAGTCAAGCCGGAGGACCGGCCCCCGCCGGCGGGTCAGGCGCGGCGGGAGCGGGTGAGGGTGAAGCGGTCCACCGGCAGCAGGTCGCCACAGGGCCCGGACACCGCGTATTTCCCGGCCGTCTTCACCAGCGGGTGCAGCGGCCCTGCGGCCGGACCTTCGTGCGGGCCATGGTGTCCTCTTCTCTTACCGGTCCCGGGTATCTGCACGGGACCTCCGCTTCGACAACGAACGGCCCGACAGGTCGGGTGCGTCGCCCATCACTCCTCGTCTTCGCCGTCCTCGACGGCGTCCGGGTCCCGCGGCGGGCGCAGGCCCTGGCCGGGGCCGCTGGCCTTGATGTTGAACAGGTAGCGGCCCAGGAAGTTGATGTCGGTCCTTGAGCGGAGAGAGGCGAGCGACGTCCTCGTCCTTGATGTCGTGGCCCTCGGCGCGGAGCTGGGCGACGGCAGCGTCCAGGTAGCGGGTGTTCCACAGGACGACGGCGTTGAGGACGAGGCCGAGGGCGGCGAGCTGCTCCTCCTGGCCCTCGCGGTACGCCTGGCGGATCTGGCCGCGGCCGCCGTGGCAGATCGCGCGGGCGAGGCGGTGGCGGGACTCCTGCACGGTGAGCTGCCGGTTCATCAGCCGGCGGTAGGTGTCGTCTACCGGGTCGACCAGCGCGAGCAGGTGCATGGTCTTGTCGATCCGCCCGTACTCGGCGAACGCGGCGCCGAGCGGGGTCGGGTGGTCTTCGCGGCCGAACATCCGCAGCAGGTCGTAGGCCCGGACCTGGTTGGTGCTGAGCGATCCGGCGACGCGGAGCATGTCCGGCCAGTGCGTGGCGATCCGCTTGAGGTTCACCTTGTTGCAGGCGACGGCCTCCAGCGGGCCGTACCCGGCGGCCGGCGCCTCACCGTCGGGCAGGGTCGGCCCGCCAGAACCTCTGGTCAGCGAGGTCGCGGAAGCGCGGGGCGAAGCGGAAGCCGAGCATTTTGTACAGGCCGAAGGCCATGTCGGAGTACGAGGCGTTGTCGGTCGCGACCATCTCCGGCTTCACCCCGCCGTCAAGGTTCAGCAGCGTGTCCAGCGTGTCGCTCCAGCTCCGGGCGCGTCGGCTCCTCAATGAACCGTCCGTACGCCCCGGCCTGCTCATCAGTTAAGAACTCAACCGGCACGCGCCGTACGGCAGTCGAGGAGACACCGGATCAGCGAGTCGTCCCCCGAAGCCCTGCTCCGAGCCCCCATCCCGTGATACATCGCCTAGCCCATGATCAATCTCATCGATCACCACGGTTCGATTGATCCCCGACGCCGGGTTACGGGAAGGGGCGGGGAGGGGAGAGATCCGCTGGCCCCGCCGTGCCAGCGCGCCAGGAGGTGTCCGGGGCTTCCCCCCCCACAGGCCCCAGGCCCCAGGCCCCGGGCCCCAGGCCCCAGGCCCCGGGCCCCAGGCCCCGGGCCCCGGGCCCCAGGCCCCAGGCCCCAGGCCCCGGGCCCCAGGGCTCAGGCCCCAGGGCTCAGGGGCAGAGCCTTGCCACGCGGCGGAGCCGCATATCGATGCTGCGGGGAGGGGCCGCCCGGTGGGCTAGACGCCCATTGGGTGCCAGACGGTCTTGGTCTCCAGGAAGGCCAGGAGGCGGCCGGTGCCGGGGTCCGCGGTCCAATCCACAGGCTGTGGACGCAGGACGCGCTTGAGGTTGTCCGCTGCGGCCTTCTCCAGCTCGGTCGCGAGCTCCGCGTCCGCGCCCGCGAGGTCGATCGCGTTGACGTCCTGGTGCGCGGCGAGCGGGGCGGCGATCTCCGCCGTGCGGCCGGACAGGACGTTGACCACGCCGCCGGGGAGGTCGGAGGTGGCCAGGACCTCGGCTAGGGAGAGGGCGGGGAGTGGGGCGCCCTCGGCGGCGACGACCACCGTCGTGTTGCCCGTGACGATCGCCGGGGCGATCACCGACACCAGGCCCAGGAACGACGAGTCCTGAGGCGCGAGGAGCGCGACGACGCCGGTCGGCTCGGGGGCGGAGAGGTTGAAGTACGGCCCGGCCACGGGGTTGGCGGACCCGGCGATCTGGGCCGTCTTGTCGGACCAGCCCGCGTACCAGACCCAGCGGTCGATCGCGGCGTCCACGACGGCGGCGGCCTTGGACTTGCCAAGCCCCTCCGCGTCGCCGACCTCCCGCGCGAACTGGTCGCGGCGGCCCTCCAGCATCTCGGCGACGCGGTAGAGGATCTGGCCCCGGTTGTAGGCGGTGGCGCCCGACCAGCCGCCGAACGCCTTGCGCGCGGCGACGACCGCGTCCCGGGCGTCCTTGCGGGAGGCCAGTGGGGCGTTGGCCAGCCACGTGCCCTTTGCGTCGGTCACCTCGTACACCCGCCCGCTCTCGGACCGGGGGAACTTGCCCCCGACGAACAGCTTGTAGGTCTTGAGCACGGAGAGTCGGTTGTCAGACATCGAGGTACGCCTCCAGGCCGTGGCGACCGCCTTCACGGCCGTATCCGGACTCCTTGTAGCCGCCGAACGGGGAGGCCGGGTCGAACTTGTTGAAGGTGTTGGACCACACCACGCCCGCCCGGAGCTTGTTCGCCATCCACAGGATGCGCGAGCCCTTCTCCGTCCAGATGCCCGCCGACAGCCCGTACGGCGTGTTGTTGGCCTTGGCCACGGCCTCTTCGGGGGTGCGGAAGGTGAGCACCGAGAGCACCGGGCCGAAGATCTCCTCGCGGGCGATCCGGTGGGCCTGGGTGACGCCGGTGAAGAGGGTGGGCGCGAACCAGTAGCCGGAGCTGGGCAGTTCGCACCGAGGGGCCCAGCGCTCGGCGCCCTCGGCCTCGCCCGCGTCGGCCAGGGCGCGGATCCGGGCCAGCTGCTCGGCGGAGTTGATGGCGCCGATGTCGGTGTTCTTGTCCAGCGGGTCGCCGACGCGCAGGGTGCTCATCCGGCGCTTGAGCGCGTCGAGCAGCTCGTCCTGGACGGACTCCTGGACCAGGAGGCGGGAGCCCGCGCAGCAGACATGGCCCTGGTTGAAGAAGATGCCGCCGATGATGCCCTCGATCGCCTGGTCGATGGGGGCGTCGTCGAAGACGATGTTCGCGGCCTTGCCCCCGAGTTCGAGGGTGACCTTCTTCCTCGTACCGGCGACCGTACGGGCGATGGCCTTGCCGACCTCGGTGGAGCCGGTGAAGGCGACCTTGTCGATGCCGGGGTGGGCGACCAGCTCGGCGCCGGTCGAGCCGTCGCCGGTGACGATGTTCACCACGCCCTTGGGCAGGCCGGCCTGGCGGCAGATGTCCGCGAAGAACAGGGCGCTCAGGGGCGTGGTCTCGGCGGGCTTGAGGACGACCGTATTGCCGGTGGCGAGCGCCGGGGCGATCTTCCAGGCCAGCATCAGGAGGGGGAAGTTCCAGGGGATGATCTGACCGGCGACGCCCAGGGGCCGGGGGTCCGGGCCGTAGCCCGCGTGGGCCAGCTTGTCGGCCCAGCCCGCGTAGTAGAAGAAGTGGGCCGCGACCAGGGGCAGATCGGCGTCGCGCGACTCGCGGATCGGCTTGCCGTTGTCCAGCGACTCCAGGACGGCCAGTTCGCGGGAGCGCTCCTGGATGATCCGCGCGATGCGGAAGAGGTACTTGGCGCGCTCGGAGCCGGGGAGCGCGGACCAGGTCTCGAACGCCTTACGGGCGGCCTTGACGGCGCGGTCCACGTCCTCGGCGTTGGCCTGGGCGACCTCGGAGAGGACCTCCTCGGAGGAGGGGGAGAGGGTCTTGAAGACCTTGCCGTCGCCCGCCTCGGCGAACTCCCCGTCGATGAACAGGCCGTAGGACGGGGCGATGTCGACGACCGCGCGGGACTCGGGGGCGGGCGCGTACTCGAAAACTGGCATGGCGTATCAGTCCACCGTCACGTAGTCGGGACCGGAGTACCGGCCGGTGCTCAGCTTCTGGCGCTGCATGAGCAGATCGTTGAGCAGGCTGGAGGCGCCGAAGCGGAACCACTCCGGGGAGAGCCACTCGTCGCCCAGCGTCTCGTTGACCATCACCAGGTACTTGATCGCGTCCTTGGAGGTGCGGATGCCACCCGCGGGCTTCACGCCCACCTGTACGCCGGTGGTGGCGCGGAAGTCGCGGACCGCCTCCAGCAGGACGAGGGTGACGGGCGGGGTCGCGTTGACGGCCACCTTGCCGGTGGAGGTCTTGATGAAGTCCGCGCCCGCGAGCATCGCCAGCCAGGAGGCGCGGCGGACGTTGTCGTACGTCTGGAGCTCACCGGTCTCGAAGATGACCTTGAGATGGGCAGCCGTGCCGCTGCCGTCCTCGCGGACGCAGGCCTCCTTCACCTGCCGGATCTCCTCGAAGACGTCGAGGTAGCGGCCGGAGAGGAAGGCGCCGCGGTCGATCACCATGTCGATCTCGTCTGCCCCGGCGGCGACCGCGTCCCGGGTGTCGGCCAGCTTGACCGGCAGCGAGGCCCGGCCGGAGGGGAAGGCGGTGGCGACGGCGGCCACATGGATGCCGCTGCCGGTCAGGGCCTCCTTGGCGGTGGCCACCATGTCGCCGTAGACGCAGATCGCCGCGACCTTCGGGGCGGTGCGGTCGGTGGGGTCGGGGTTGATCCCCTTGGCGCAGAGCGCCCGGACCTTGCCCGGGGTGTCGGCACCCTCGAGGGTCGTCAGGTCGATCATCGAGATCGCCAGGTCGATGGCGTACGCCTTCGCCGTGGTCTTGATCGAGCGGGTGCCGAGGGTCGCGGCACGGGCCTGCAGGCCGACCGCGTCGACGCCCGGCAGGCCGTGCAGGAAGCGGCGCAGTGCGCCGTCGTCGGCGGTCACGTCCGCCATCGACGCGAGTCGCTCCGCGGCCTCTTTGCCGTATGCGGGAACTGTGGTGGGCATGGTCACCAGATGAGCATATCTACGCGCGTAGTCGGATGTCATCCCCGGGCCCGGAATCGATCGGGGGCCCGGGGCGAGCGATCCCGGGCGTCCCCTGGGCGCCCCCCGCCCCGTGAGTGTGGTGCACAATCGGGCGCATGACGAGCCCGGACGACGACTCCACCCCCGCTGCCTCCAGCTCCGCATCCCCCGATTCCTCCGACGCCGAGACCGAGACCTTCTCGGACCGGATCTACCGCTCCCCGAGCGGTATCGCGGGCGGGGTGCTGCTGCTCGGGCTCAGTGGCTGGCTGGGCATCGACGCCATGATCCGGGGCGAGGGACGGACGCCGTGGCTGGCGCTGGCCGGGCTGCTGTTCGCGGTGCCGGTGGTGATCGCCTTCACGGTGCGCCCGGCCGTCTACGCGGGGCAGGACCGGCTGCTCGTCCGCAACCCGTTCCGTACGATCACGCTGCCCTGGGCCTCGGTCGAGGGGCTGCGCGCCGGATACACCAGCGAGGTGCTCGCGGGCGGGGCCACATACCAGCTGTGGGCGATCCCGGTCTCACTGCGCCAGCGCAAGCGGGCCGCCCGGCAGCAGGCCAGGGCGGCCTCCGAGGACCCCTTCGGCACCACGTCCGCCCACGTCACGGCCGGCAAGTCCGACGAGGACCGCCGGGCCTCCTCCGACGCGGCGATCGGCGACCTGCGCGAGATGGCCGAACTCAACGCCCAGCGCGAGGGCGCCCAGGGGGCGCCGGAGGTGCGCTGGGCCTTCGAGATGATCGCGCCGACGCTGGCGGGCGCGGTGCTGTTGGGCGTCATGCTGGCGATCGGCTGATCCGGGGGTCCGCCGGGCCGTGCATGTGACCCCGGGGCGGGGCGCCCCCGCCCACGGCCTCTACTGGGGCGACCTGACCCTCCAGTCCTGCGTCGGACCCGACACCGGGTTCAGCTACCTCAGCCGGATCTGAGCCTGCTCCGGCGCCGTCACTGATCGCCGTGGGCGACGGCGACGGGCTCGGCAGCCGATACGCCCGCGCCCGCGCCCGCGTCCGCGGTCGCGGATTTCGGGGGCTGGATTCCGGCCGCCACCGAAAGGTCCGTCTTCAGCGCGGCCAGTACGGTGTCCGCCGTGGCGCGCGCCGGAGTGAGGGCGTGGGCGGCCGGGACGTCGACGACCACCTCCAGGTAGCACTTCAGCTTCGGCTCGGTGCCGCTGGGCCGGACGACCACACGGGCGCCGCGGACGTTGCCCTTCCCGGCGAGCTGATAGCGCAGGCCGTCCGTCGGGGGCAGGGTGTCCGTGCCCCGCGTCAGGTCCTCCGCCGAGGTCACGGCGAGCCCCGCGAGCTCGGTGGGCGGCTGTTCGCGCAGCCGCTTCATCGCGGTGCCGATCACGGAGAGGTCGGTGACCCGGACGGACAGCTGGTCGGTGGCGTGCAGCCCGTGGGCCACCGCGATGTCGTCCAGCAGATCGGCGAGGGTGCGGCCCTGCTCCTTGAGCTCCGACGTCAGCTCGGCCACGAGCAGCGCGGCCGTGATGCCGTCCTTGTCGCGTACGCCCTCCGGATCCACGCAGTAGCCGAGCGCCTCCTCGTACGCGTAGCGCAGCCCGTCCACCCGGGCCAGCCACTTGAAGCCGGTCAGCGTCTCGGCGTACGGCAGCCCCGCGTCGTCCGCGATCCGGGACAGGAGCGACGAGGAGACGATCGTGGTCGCGAAGGCACCACGGGCGCGCTTGTGGACGAGGTGGGTGGCGAGGAGCGCGCCGACCTCGTCCCCGCGCAGCATCCGCCAGCTCGCGGCGTCCGTGGGGGCCGTGGGGTTCGTGATCGCGGGGACGGCGACGGCGCAGCGGTCGGCGTCCGGGTCGTTGGCGATGATGATGTCCGGCGCGACCCTGCGGGCCGTGGCGAAGGCCAGGTCCATCGCCCCCGGCTCCTCCGGGTTGGGGAACGCGACGGTCGGGAACGCCGGGTCGGGCTCGGCCTGCTCGGGCACGACCGCGGGCTCGGGGAACCCGGCGCGGGCGAACGCGGCGGTGAGGGTCTCGCGGCCGACGCCGTGCAGCGGGGTGTAGACGACGCGGGCGTTCCGGGGCGAACCCTGGGTGAGAACGGCGTCGGTCCGCGCGAGGTACGCCTCCAGGACGTCGTCGTTCAGCGTCTCCCAGCCGGCCTCGGGCCGGGGCACATCGTCCAGGCTGCGGATCGCCTCGATCTCGGCGGCGATCTCGGCGTCGGCGGGCGGCACGATCTGGGAGCCGTCGCCGAGGTAGACCTTGTAGCCGTTGTCGCGGGGCGGGTTGTGGCTCGCGGTGACCTCGACTCCGGCGATCGCGCCGAGGTGGCGGATGGCGAACGCGAGCACGGGCGTGGGGAGGGGGCGGGGCAGGACGGCGGCGCGGAAACCGGCGCCGGTCATGACGGCGGCGGTGTCGCGGGCGAACTCGGCGCTCTTGTAGCGGGCGTCGTACCCGACGACGACGAGCCCTTGACCGTGCTGATCGTCCTGGCCGTCCTGGCCGTTCTGGGCGTGATGCGTGCGCAGATACGCGGCGAGCCCGGCGGCGGCGCGGATGACGACGGCGCGGTTCATCCGCATGGGCCCGGCCCCGAGCTCACCCCGGAGACCGGCGGTACCGAACTGCAACGTGCCGGAGAACCGCTCGGCGATCGCGTCGACGGCATCGTCCTGGAGCAGTTTCCCGAGCTCATCCCGCGTCTCGGGATCGGGATCCTCGGCAAGCCATGCGCGAGCCTGTGCGATGAGATCGGGCTCCGTGGCCATGGGGGCCTCCTGGGGGGTGGTCGTATGGGTCGTGCGGGGTGCGGTGGTGGTTGCTGGGGTGCGCGGCGGGTCCGTGGTGGCTGCCGGAGGCCCCGCCCCCGTACCCACAACGAAACCGGCCGCGCACCCTGGGCACCCCGGCCCGCCCCGCGTCCCCGGCCCGCCCCGCGTCCCCGGCCCGCTCCGGGCCCCGCGCCCTGGGACCCGCGTCCGCCCCGGGCCCCGGGACCCGCGTCCGCCCCGCGTACCTCGCGCATCGCTGTTCAGTTAGCCAAGGGGTGAGTACCCGCGCCGGGCGCCGTGACGCCGCTCCCGGGGGTCAGAGGCGGTCGAGGACCTGGGACAGCAGGCTGCCCATGCGGGAGGCGGAGTCACGGCCCGCCTGGAGGACCTCCTCGTGGTTGAGGGGCTCGCCCGTCATGCCGGCCGCGAGGTTCGTCACCAGGGAGATCCCGAGAACCTCCGCGCCCGCCTCGCGCGCCGCGATGGCCTCCAGGGTCGTGGACATGCCCACCAGGTCGGCCCCTATCGTGCGGGCCATGTTGATCTCCGCCGGAGTCTCGTAGTGCGGCCCGGGGAACTGGGCGTAGACGCCCTCCTCCAGGGTCGGGTCGACCTGCTGGCACAGGGCGCGCAGCCGCGGCGAGTACAGGTCGGTGAGGTCGACGAAGTTGGCGCCCACGATCGGCGAGGTGGCCGTGAGGTTGATGTGGTCGCTGATCAGTACCGCCTGGCCGGGGCGCATGCCCTCGCGGAGGCCGCCGCAGCCGTTGGTGAGGATGATGGTCTTGCAGCCCGCGGCGACGGCGGTGCGTACGCCGTGTGCGACGGCGGCGACACCACGCCCCTCGTAGTAGTGCGTACGGCCGAGGAAGACCAGCGCCCGCTTGTCGTTGATCCGGTACGACCGGATCCGGCCCGCGTGGCCCGCGGCGGCGGGCGGCGGGAAGCCGGGCAGCTCGGTGACGGGGAACTCGTGCTCGGGCGCCCCGAGGGCGTCGGTGGCGGGGACCCAGCCGGAGCCCAGGACCAGCGCGACATCGTGGGTGTCCGCGCTGGTCAGCTCGCGCAGACGGGTGGCGGCGGCGTCGGCGGCGGCGTGCGGGTCGCCCTGATTGTCCCAAGAAACTGATGCGTTCACGCGCACGAGGGTAGCCGGTAACTGCCTACGCGCGTAGACGGAGTCCGCCGAGGTGTTCGGATCGTTGCATTGCCGCCGGGCTCACGGCCGGACCCGCGCATTGCGTCCGGGCCTACCGGGCCAACCGGGGAACCAGGTCAACCGGACCCACCGGACTCAGCAAGGGCGCTTGCGCAGCTCCATCACATAGTCGTGCGGCGCCCCCGCCGACTCCGCCGCGTCGGCGATCTCACCCAGGTAGCGGGCCGAGGGCAGTCCGCCCTCGTAGCCGTTGAGGACGTAGAGCCAGGCGGCCTCGTCGCCGTCCAGCGTGTGGACGCGGATCCGCATCCGGCGGTAGATGTCGAGGCCGACGCCCTCCCAGCGGTCCATGGAGTCCTCGTCCATGGGGGCGATGTCGTAGAGGGCGACGAAGACCTGGGAGCGCGGGGCCTCCACGATCGTGGGGAGGGCGCCTTCCCAGCCCATCTGCTCGCCGCCGAAGGTGAGGCGCCAGCCGTTCAGCCAGCCCGTTCCGCGCAGCGGGGAGTGTGGTGCGCGGCGGGACATCAGCCGCGCGTCGAGGTTGCCGGCGTACGCGGCGTAGAGCGACATGGGTCTGAGGGTACGGGAGTGGGGTGGAACGGCCCCCGGGGTGGGAGGTTTGGCGGGAGGTTCGGGGAGAGGTTTCGTACGGCGGTCGCCCCCGCGAAACCCCCCGGGCTGAAGGCATTCGAACCGGTGCGGGACAATGGAGCATGTGACTCGGATCGTGATCATTGGTGGCGGACCCGGCGGCTATGAGGCGGCGCTGGTCGCCGCGCAGCTCGGCGCGGAGGTGACCGTCGTCGATTGCGACGGTCTGGGCGGGGCGTCGGTACTCACCGACTGTGTGCCGTCGAAGACGTTGATCGCCACCGCGGAGGTGATGACGACCTTCGACTCCTCCTACGAGGAGCTGGGGATCATCGTCGCCGACGACACCCCGCCGCTGGAGCAGGCGGCCCGGGTGGTCGGCGTGGACCTGGGCAAGGTCAACCGCCGGGTGAAGCGGCTCGCGCTCGCCCAGTCGCACGACATCACCGCCTCGGTCACCCGGGCCGGCGGCCGGGTCCTGCGCGGCCGTGCGCGGGTGGAGCCGCAGCAGTCGCTGGACGGCGCGCGGCGGGTGATCGTAAGGGCCGCGGACGGCAGCGAGCAGACGCTGGTGGCGGACGCGGTGCTGCTGGCGACGGGCGCCCACCCGAGGGAGATCCCGGACGCGAAGCCGGACGGCGAGCGAATCCTGAACTGGACGCAGGTGTACGACCTGGACGAGCTCCCCCGGGAGCTGATCGTGGTCGGTTCCGGTGTCACGGGCGCGGAGTTCGCTGGTGCCTACCAGGCGCTGGGGTCGAAGGTCACGCTGGTCTCCAGCCGGGACCGGGTGCTGCCGGGCGAGGACCCGGACGCGGCGGCGGTGCTGGAGGACGTCTTCCGGCGCCGGGGGATGAACGTGATGTCCCGGTCCCGGGCGCAGGCCGCCAAGCGGGTGGGGGACCGGGTGGAGGTCACGCTCTCGGACGGGCGGGTCATCTCCGGCACCCACTGTCTGATGGCGGTCGGCTCGATCCCGAACACGGCGGACATCGGCCTGGAGGAGGCCGGGATCAAGCTGGCGGAGTCGGGGCACATCCTGACCGACAAGGTGTCCCGGACCAGCGCGCCGGGGATCTACGCGGCCGGTGACTGCACCGGTGTGCTGGCGCTGGCGTCGGTGGCCGCGATGCAGGGCCGGATCGCGATGTACCACTTCCTCGGGGACGCGGTGACGCCGCTGAACCTGAAGACGGTCTCGGCGAACGTCTTCACCGACCCCGAGATCGCCACGGTCGGCTACTCGCAGGCGGACGTGGACGGCGGGAAGATCGACGCCCGGGTGGTGAAGCTGCCGCTGCTGCGCAATCCGCGGGCGAAGATGCAGGGCATCCGGGACGGCTTCGTGAAGATCTTCTGCCGTCCGGGCACCGGCATCGTGGTCGGCGGTGTGGTGGTCGCGCCGCGGGCGAGCGAGCTGATCCACCCCATTTCGCTGGCGGTGGACAACAATCTGACGGTGGAGCAGATCGCCAACGCCTTCACGGTCTACCCGTCGCTGTCCGGTTCGATCGCCGAGGTGGCCCGGCAGTTGCACACCCGGAAGACTCAGGAAGAGTCATAGACCCGGTCCTTATAGCACTTCGTGCCCTCACAGATGTACAACTTCTGCTAATTGGTGCAAGCTGCTGAAAACAGACGGTCGTTGGCGTTACTGTCAGTTTCGTGTTCGCTGCAGAACGTCGCCAATTGATCCTTGAAATGGTGCGTGCGAACGGAGCGGTGTCGCTCCGGGAGCTCGCCCGCGTCGTCCAGACCTCCGAAGTGACCGTCCGGCGTGATGTGCGGGCACTGGAGGCAGAAGGACTGCTCGACCGCCGGCACGGCGGTGCGGTGCTGCCGGGCGGATTCACCAGGGAGTCCGGCTTCCCGCAGAAATCCCATCTAGCGACCGCGGAGAAGACGGCCATCGCCGATCTCGCGGCCGGTTTCGTCGAGGAGGGCGAGGCCGTCGTCGTCGGCGCCGGGACCACCACGCAGGAGCTGGCCCGCCGGCTCGCGCGGGTTCCCGGGCTGACCGTGGTCACCAATTCCCTGCTGGTCGCACAGGCGTTGGCGCATGCCAACCGGGTCGAGGTCGTGATGACCGGCGGCACCCTGCGCGGCTCCAACTACGCCTTGGTCGGCAGCGGCGCCGAGCAGTCCCTCCAGGGGCTGCGGGTCTCGCGCGCCTTCCTGTCCGGCAGCGGGCTGACCGCCGAGCGCGGCCTGTCCACCTCCAACATGCTCTCGGCCAGCGTCGACCGGGCGCTGGTCCAGGCGGCGGCGGAGGTGGTCGTGCTCGCCGACCATACGAAGCTGGGCTCCGACACCATGTTCCAGACGGTGCCCACCGATGTGATCACCCGGCTGGTGACCGATGAGCCACCCGCCCATGACGACCGTGCCCTGACCGAGCTCCAGGCCCTCGCGGACCAGGGGGTTCAGATCGCCGTGGCCGGGCCGGGCGCGGGGTCCGGCCCGGCCGGGAGCGGTGAGGGCGGCGGTTCGGCGGGGCGGCAGTCGGGTCGGCTGGGTCCGTCGCAGGGCCGTGGCGGCGGCGAGGAGGGCCTGCCGCTGCCGGGGCCGCGCCGTAACCACCCCCACCCCCCGGGCGGGCCCGGCTCCGCCCAGTTGCGCACCGCGGTGCCGCTGGCGGAGCAGCAGCCGGGGCGGGTGGCGGACCTGGCACCGCGCCGCCGCTAGCGACTGGCCGTCGCGGGTGTCAGCGGGCCGTGGGATCTTGCGGTCGGCCGGCCTTCGGCGGTCAGCGGGCCGTGGGAACCGGGGGTCGGCGGACCTCGAGCCCCCGGTGTCGGCGGGCCTTGAGATCCCGGTGTCAGCGGGCCTTGAGGCCCGTGAAGGCCAGCGCCAGCAGCCGGTCGGCCAACTCCGGGTCGTCCGGCGACTGCTCCACGGCCAGTGCGATCGCGTTCGTGAGCTGCATCAGATCGGCGATGACCACATCGGACCGTACGGCACCGCTCTGCTGGGCGCGGGCGAGCAGTTCGCTGCCCGCCTCGCGCAGCGGCAGACCGCAGCCGCGGGACAGCTCCGAGGTCTCGTCGCTCGAGCACGCCATCAGGGCCTGGGAGAGCCCGCGGTAGGTGCTCGCGTGGTCCACGATGGCGCGCAGCCAGTCGATCAGCGCCTGACACGGCCGCGGCGCCTGGGCCAGCTCCCGCGACCGCTCCAGCAGGGCGCACATCTCGCCCTGGAAGACCGCGCCCATCAGCGCGGTGCGGTTCGGGAAGTGGCGATAGAGCGTGCCGATGCCGACACCCGCGCGGCGTGCGATGTCCTCCAGCGAAGCGTCGGTACCGTGCTGGGTGAAGGCCATGCGCGCCTCGGCCAGCAGCCGCTCGTAGTTGCGGCGCGCGTCGGCGCGCATGGGGCGCGGTGGCGTCTGCGCCGTGGCTGTCTCGATCGCCATCGCGGTCCTCCCTGCCGTGCCTGCCCGTGAGTCAAGCATGCCATTTCGTGACCGGAGGCACGCCCTGGCCAGGCAACGCGGGCGCCGGAGGCGGCATCAAACAGGGCGACGGCACCGTGCGTTGCGGTGCGCCGGAGTGGAAGAACAATGGGACTGACCAGTCGATCACTCGAGTATGTGATGATCGCCCTCGCCATGGCGTGCGCGGGGCTGACGCTCTGGCTGTGGCCGCGCTTCGCGGGCCGGGGCGTACGGGCGTGGGCGGGCCGGCTGGCCGCCCTCGCCGTGACCCAGTGCGCGATCGTGGCCGCCCTGGCCCTCGCGGTGAACAGCACCTTCCAGTTCTACGGGTCCTGGGGCGAACTGCTGGGCGAGGACGATGCGGCACCGGCGGCCCTGTCCCATGTGCAGGGCGGCGCCGCGGGGCCGGTCGGGGAGCCGGGCGGTCTGGTGCGGCCCGCCCCGCCGCAGGGGCTGAACACGGTGCACGGACTGCCGAGCGGGCCGCCCGCCAAGGCGGGCAAGGTCGAGTCGGTGCGGATCCTGGGCCGCCGCAGCCAGGCGGCGGGCCCGGCGTATGTCTATCTGCCGCCGCAGTACTTCCAGCGCCAGTACGCCCGGCAGCGCTTCCCCGTGATCGTGGCGATCAGCGGCTACCCCGGCGGATCCTTCCTGCTGGCCCAGCATCTGCGGCTGCCCCAGACCGCGGGCGGGCTGATCCGCACCGGGGCGCTGCAGCCGGCCGTCATCGTGATGGTGCGGCCCACCATCGCCCCACCCCGCGACACCGAGTGCGTGGACGTCCCCGGCGGCCCCCAGGCCGAGACCTACTTCGCCCGGGACCTGCCGGAGGCGCTGCGGGCGCACTACCGGATCGGCCATGACCCGAGTGCCTGGGGTGTGCTGGGCTATTCGTCGGGCGGCACCTGCGCCCTTCAGCTGACCCTGCGTCATCCCCGCGTCTACGGCGCGGCCGCCGCCCTGTCGCCCGACTACCGCGTGGTCAACGACCCCACCACCGGCGACCTCTTCGGCCGGGGCCCGGCGGGCGAGCGCAGGAAGCGGGAGCACGATGTGCTGTGGCGGCTGCGCCATCTGCCCCAGCCGCAGGTGTCGGTGCTGGTGGCCTCCAGCCGCCGGGGCGAGCCCAACTACGGCGCCACCCGCGAGTTCCTGGCCGCGGTCCGGCCGCCGATGAGCGCGCAGTCGATCATCCTGGACCGGGGCAGCCACAACTTCCGCACCTGGCGCCGGGAACTGCCCACGGCCCTGCGGTGGATGAACGGTCAGCTGACCTTCCCGCAGGATGTGGTGCACGGCCGCTGATGAGCGGGCCGTACGCGACGACGGCGGGGGCCCCGCCGCCTATAGGGGCGGGGCCCGCCCCCCGGGGGGGCGGGGGTGGGGCGGGCCGGCCCCCTCTCCTGGTGCAGCTTGGGGCCCCCGCCCACCGAACCGGTCAGGGTTCTCCGACTGCGCGGAGCGCACCAGGCCCCAGACGGCGGCGTGTGCCAGATCGGGTACGTCCGCGCCCGGTGTGGTCGCCACCGCGCCCCGGGTGATGAACACCAGGCGGGAGTCGGCGAACCGGTCCTCGGTCAGCCAGGCCCGGAGCAGCGCCAGCGCCCGGTGGGTCGCGGCCCGTACGGCGTCGGCCACGCCCTGGGGCTCCGGTGCGCAGGGCACCAGTACGGTGGCGGGCACGGGGGCCGGGTCGGCGTGCAGCGCCTCCAGGTTCGGGTATGTGCGCACATCGAGTCCGACGAGCTTGAAGTCGTCGTCGCCGAGCAGGGCCCAGTGTCCGGAGGGTTGTTCGAGCGTGGCCGCGGAGGTGTCGGCGGCCACCCAGTCGAGCCGGTAGAGCGAGTCGCCGCCGGTGGCGGCGTCGCCGAGCCGTTCGGGCCGCTTGCGCAGTACGAGGGATTCGACGGTGGCCACCGGCCGTCCGATGGTGTCCGCCACGGTCAGGGACACCGTGTCGGTGCCGTTCGGCGTGAGCCGCACCCGTACCTCACCGGCCCCGGAGGCGTGCAGCGTCACCCCGGTCCAGGAGAACGGCAACCGGCCCTCGCCCGCCTGGAGCATCGGGCCAAGCGCGATGGTGTGCAGCGCGGCGTCCAGCAGGGCGGGGTGCAGCCCGTAGGCGGTGGCGGCGGACTGCTGCTCCTGCGCCAGCCGTACGTCGGCGAACACCTCGTCGCCGCGCAGCCAGGCCGCGCGCAGCCCCTGGAACGTCGGGCCGTAGCCGAAGCCGCCCGCCGCGAACCGCTCGTACAGGTCCTCGACCTCGATCGGCTCGGCGCCCGGCGGCGGCCACGCCCCGCCCAGGTCGTACGAGCCCTCGACGGCACCGTCCGCCAGCACACCCGTGGCGTGCCGGGTCCACGGCAGCTCACCGTCCGCGTCCTCGGGGCGGGAGTAGACGTTCAGGGCGCGCCGGCCGTCCTCCTCTGGCGGGTCCACCACCAGTTGCAGGGTGACGGCGCCGCGCTCGGGGAGGATCAGCGGCGCCTGAAGGGTCAGCTCGTCGACCCGGTCGCAGCCCACCCGGTCACCGGCCTGGACCGCGAGCTCCAGGAAGGCGGTGCCCGGGAAGAGGACCACACCGGAGACCGCGTGGTCGGCCAGCCAGGGCTGGCCGCGCGTGGACAGCCGCCCGGTGAGCACCAGGCCGTCGCTGTCGGCGAGTTCCACGGCGGCGCCCAGCAGCGGGTGTCCGGCGGCGCCGAGACCGGCCGAGGCCACATCGCCCACGGTGGTGGGCACGTCCAGCCAGTAGCGCTGCCGCTGGAAGGCGTACGTGGGGAGTTCCACCCGGTGGGCGCCACGGCCCGCGAACACCTGCTCCCAGTCCACCGCGCCACCGTGGGCGTGCACCCGGCCCACCCCGGCCAGCAGCGACTCGGCCTCGCCGCGGTCCTTGCGCAGCAGCGGGACGAACGCGGTCTCGGCATCGGCGTCGGCGTCGGTATCGGTATCGACCTCGGCCAGGCACTCCTGGCCCATGGCGGAGAGCACACCGGCGGGGCCGATCTCGACGTAGCGGGTCACATTCCGCTCGGCGAGGAAGCGGATGCCGTCCCCGAAGCGCACCGCCCGGCGGACGTGGCGCACCCAGTACTCCGGCGAGCACAGCTCCTCGCCCGCCGCCTCACCGGTGACGTTGGAGACCACCGCGACGCGCGGCGCGGAGTAGCCGATCCCGGCGGCCACCGTGCCGAACTCGGCGAGCATGGCGTCCATCAGCGGCGAGTGGAAGGCGTGGGAGACGGTGAGCCGCTTGCTCTTGGCCCCGACCGCTTCCGCGATCCGCAGGACGGTGTCCTCGTCACCGGAGATGACGGTCGCCCGCGGCCCGTTGACCGCCGCCACGCTCACCCGGTCCTCGTGGCCTTCGAGATGCGGCAGCACCTCGGCCTCGGCCGCCCGGAGAGACACCATCGCACCGCCCTCCGGCAGCGCCTGCATCAGCCGACCGCGGGCCGCCACCAGCGCACAGGCGTCCTCCAGCGAGAACACCCCGGCCACATGGGCGGCCGCCAGCTCGCCCACCGAGTGGCCGACCAGGAAGTCCGGTCGCAGGCCCCAGGACTCGACCAGCCGGTACAGCGCCACTTCGAGGGCGAACAGCGCGGTCTGGGTGAACACGGTCCGGTTCAGCGGCTCCGCGTCCTCGCCGAACACCACCTCCCGCACCGAGCCGTCCAGATGGCGGTCCAGCTCCGCGCACACCGCGTCGAACGCCGCCGCGAACACCGGGTAGGAGTCGTACAACTCCCTTCCCATGCCGGGTCGTTGAGCGCCCTGTCCGGTGAACAGGAAGGCCGTCCTACCGGCGTCGGCCACCGTCTCCCGGGCCGTCCCCGAGGCCAGCTCCGCCAGGCCCCGCAGCAGTTCCTCCCGCTCGGCTCCGACGGCCACGGCGCGGTGGCCGAAGGCCGAGCGGCCCGTCGCCAGCGCGTAGCCGACGTCCACCGGGCGCAGCTCCGGCCGCTCCTGAAGATGGGCACGCAGCCGCCCGGCCTGCGCCCGCAGGGCCGCCTCGCTGCGCGCGGAGAGCAGCCACGGCACCACATCGGAGTCGACCGACCGCTCGGCCACCGACGCGGTGTGCTCGGGGCCCTGCTCCAGCACCACATGGACGTTCGTGCCGCTGACGCCGAAGGCGGACACGCCCGCGCGCCGCGGCCGTCCCGTCTCGGGCCACTCCCGGGCCTCGGTCAGCAGCTCCACCGCACCGGCCGACCAGTCCACGTCGGGCGAGAGCTCATCGGCGTGGAGGGTCTTGGGCAGCACGCCGTGGCGCAGCGCCAGCACCGTCTTGATGATCCCCGCGACACCCGAAGCGGCCTGGGTGTGGCCGATGTTGGACTTCAGCGCGCCCAGCCACAGCGGCCGGCCGGTGTCCCGCCCCTGGCCGTAGGTGGCCATCAGGGCCTGCGCCTCGATGGGGTCGCCGAGCCGGGTGCCGGTGCCGTGGGTCTCGACCGCGTCCACATCGGTGGCCGACAGGCCCGCACCGGCCAGCGCCTGGCGGATCACCCGCTGCTGGGAGGGGCCGTTGGGGGCGGTGAGACCGTTGCTGGCGCCATCCTGGTTGACGGCCGAGCCGCGCACCAGAGCCAGCACCTCATGGCCGTTCGCCCGCGCGTCGGAGAGCCGTTCCAGCAGCAGCATGCCGACGCCCTCGGCCCACCCGGCGCCGTCTGCGTCCGCCGAGAACGCCTTGCAGCGGCCGTCGGGGGCCATGGCCCGCTGCCGACTGAACTCGATGAAGGTGTCCAGCGTGGACATCACCACGACACCGCCCGCGAGCGCGAGCGAGCACTCCCCCTGGCGCAGCGCCTGGGCCGCCTGGTGGAGGGCGACCAGCGAGGACGAGCAGGCGGTGTCCACGGTGACCGCGGGGCCTTCCAGACCGAAGGTGTACGAGATGCGCCCGGACGCCACACTGCTGGCGCTGCCGGTGGCCAGATAGCCCTCGAACTCCTCGGGCGCACGGGTGAAGCGCGAGCCGTAGTCGTTGTAGCTGGCGCCTATGAAGACTCCGGCCTGGGTGCCCTTCACCGCGGCCGGGTCGATCCCGGCCCGCTCGAACGCCTCCCAGCTGGTCTCCAGCAGCAGCCGCTGCTGCGGGTCGATGGCGAGCGCCTCGCGCGGTGAGATCCCGAAGAACTCGGGGTCGAAGTGGTCGGCCTCGTGGAGGAAGCCACCGCCGGTGGCGTAGAAGGTGCCCGGCTTGTCGGGGTCGGGGTCGTAGCGGCCCTCGATGTCCCAGCCGCGGTCGGTGGGGAAGTCCGAGATGGCGTCCCGGCCGTCCATCAGCAGCCGCCACAGCTCCTCAGGGGTGGTCACCCCGCCGGGGAGGCGGCAGCTCATGGCCACGATGGCGATCGGGTCGTCGTCCACCGCGACGGTGGCGGGCACCGGGCCCGCCGGGGCGGTGACCGCGGTTTCACCGGCGCCGCTCTCGGCGAGCAGGAAACGGGCCAGCGCGGTGACGGTCGGGTAGTCGAAGACGAGGGTGACCGGCAGCCGCAGCCCGGTGACCGCGTTCAGCCGGTTGCGCAGATCGACGGCGGTCAGCGAGTCGAAGCCCAGCTCGCGGAAGGCGCGCCCGGCCTCGACCGCCGCAGTGTCGGCGTAGCCGAGCGCGGCGGCCACTTCGGTGCTGACGAGGTCGGCCAGCGCGTCCTCGGCCTCCTGCGGCGACAGCCCGGCCAGCCGCTGGGCCAGCGGCGTGTCCTCCTCGCCCGTGGTGGCGGCCGCCGCCTCCGCCCGCCGGGCGTCGGGGAGTTCGCCGAGCACGGCGGCCCCGTCCAGGGAGGGGGTGGCGGCGATGAGCCGGTCCCACTCGACATCGGCCACGGCCACATGGGTGTCGGCCACGTCCAGGGCGCGCTGGAGGGCCGCGATCGCCAGGTCGGGCGCCATCGCGGGCATACCGGTGGCGCGCAGCCGCGCCTGGACGGCCTCGTCCACCAGCCCACCGCCGGACCACGCGCCCCAGGCCACGGAGGTGGCGGGGAGACCCTGGGCGCGGCGGGCGTGTGCGAGCGCGTCGAGGAAGGCGTTGGCGGCCGCGTAGCTGCCCTGGCCGGGGCCGCCGAGCGTGCCCGCGAAGGAGGAGAAGAGCACGAAGGCGGACAGCTCGCGGTCACGGGTGAGTTCATCCAGATGGAGCGCCGCGTCCACCTTCGGGCGCAGCACCCCGTCGGCGCGCTCGGGGGTGAGGGTGTCGAGCACCCCGTCGTCCAGGACGCCCGCGGTGTGGACGACCGCGTCGAGCGGTGCCTCGTCCGCGTCCAGCGTGGCGAGGAGGTCGGCCAGCGCGTCGCGGTCGGTCGCGTCGCACGCGGCCACGGTCACCCGGACCCCCGACTCCCTTATCTCGTCGGCGAGTTCGGCCGCTCCGGGGGCGGCGGGGCCCCGGCGGCCGGTGAGCACCAGATGTTCGGCGCCGCCCCGGGCCAGCCAGCGCGCCACATGGGCGCCCAGGCCGCCGGTGCCGCCGGTCACCAGCACGGTGCCACGCGGCCGCCACGGCGCGGTGGCGTCGGCCGACGCCGCCGAGGCCCTGACCAGCCTGCGCCCATGGACCCCGGAGGCGCGCACCGCGACCTGGTCCTCGTCGGTCAGCCGGCCCGCGAGCACACCGCACAGCCGTGCGACGGCGCGGTCGTCGAGGGTGCCGGGCAGATCCACCAGACCGCCCCGGCGCCGCGGGTACTCCACGGCCGCGATCCGGCCCAGGCCCCAGCTGAGCGCCTGCAGCGGATGGTCCAGCGCGTCCGCGCGGCCCACGGACACCGCCCCGCGCGTGGCGTACCACACCGGGACGTCGGCCCCGGTGTCGCCGAGCGCCTGCAGCAGGGCGAGGTTGAGGGCCAGGCCGAGCGGCTGCGCCGAACCCGCGCGGTACGGGTCCTCGACGAGCGCGAGGAGCGAGAGCACCGCGGTCGGTGGCGCGTCCGCGATGGCCTCGCCGAGCCTGCGGGCGAGCGCCTCGCGTACGGCGTCCGGCTCGGTCAGCTCCACCAGCCGCACCTGGGCCCCGCGTTCCCGCAGCGCCTCCGCGACGCGCGGGCCCTCCGGCGCTCCGGCGGGCGCGGCGATCAGCCAGGTGGCACCGGCCGACGAGCGGTCGTGGGGGGAGGTGAGGGCATCGCCCAGGGGCTTCCAGGTGACGTGATAGCGCCAGGAGTCGAGCACGGACCGCTCGCGGCGCGCCCGGCGCCACGCCGCCAGCGCCGGAACCACCATGGCCAGGGACGACTCCTCGGCGTCCACCTCCAGCGCGGCGGCCAGCGCGGCCACGTCCGCACGCTCCACGGCGTCCCAGAAGTCCGCGTCCACCGCCTCGCCTTCGGCGGGCGCGGAGGCGGGCGCGGAGGAGCCTTCGAGCCAGTAGCGCTGCCGCTGGAAGGCGTACGTGGGCAACTCCACGACCGCGACCCCGGCGCACACCGCGGCCCAGTCGACGGCCACGCCACGGACGAACGCCTCGCCCAGCGAGGCCAGGAACCGCTCGGGACCGCCCTCGTCACGCCGCAGCGACCCTACGACCACGGCGTCCTCGACGGTCGCCTGGAGCGGCATCGTCAGCACCGGATGCGGGGACATCTCCAGGAACGTCCCGAACCCGGCGGCCGACAGAGCCCGCACCGCCGACTCCAGCTCCACCGTCTCCCGCAGATTGGTGTACCAGTACCCGGCGTCCAGACCCGCGGTGTCGATGGTGTCGCCGGTGACCGTCGAGCAGAACGGCACCTCGGCGCGGCGCGGGGTGATCGGGGCCAGGACGTCGAGGAGTTCATCGCGCAACTCCGCGACATGGGCCGAGTGGGACGCGTAGTCCACCGGGATCAGCTTCGCCCGTACGTCCCCGGCCTCGCACTCCGCCTGGAGTTCACGAAGGGCCTCCGGGTCACCGGACACCACGATCGAGCCGGGACCGTTGACCGCAGCCACCGAGATACGACCGTCCCAGGCGGTGATGCGCTCCCGCACCCGATCGGCGCCCTCCGACACGGACATCATGCCGCCACGACCCGCCAACCCACGCGCGATGGCCTGCGACCGCAACGCCACCACCCGCGCCCCGTCCTCCAACGACAGCCCACCCGCCACCACCGCAGCAGCGATCTCCCCCTGCGAATG